>JBDHKT010000213.1:0-2269 GCA_039586255.1 Gemmatimonadota bacterium
GTTGACGTTCACTTCACCGGTTGAGGCGCTCGATACGGCGGATGGTGAGTGGATCGATGTTGTGATCGCGGACTTCATGATGCCGGAGATGGACGGCATCACGTTTCTCAAGGCAATGAGGGAAAAGCGCCCGGAAGCGACGCGGATCCTGCTCACCGGTTATGCCGACAAAGAAAACGCGATCCGTGCCATCAATGAGGCAGGCCTCTACTACTACCTGGAGAAACCGTGGGACAACGACCATCTGCAGGTCGTCGTCCGCAACGGGGTCGAGCGAGCCGCGCTGGTCAGGGAGCTCGGAGCGAGAGCGGCTGAGCTCGAGTCCGCACACGAAGACCTGGCCGGATTCCGCAAGCGCCTGATGCAAGCGCTGCTATGAGTGAGCAAGAGGACAACTCGCTCCAACAACTCATGGCGGGGCTGGCCCACGAGCTGAATACGCCCCTCGGTGCTATCCGCAGCAACCGCGACGTACTCCAGAGGGCGATAAACCGCCTGCTGCACATCCTCGCCGACGACGTCGTCGACGATTCGGAGATCGAACAGATCCGCGGGCTCGTAAGGACACTCGATGAGGTGGTCGAGATCGATCAGGTCGCCGTCGATGTGATCACCGACCTGGTTGCCAGCGCCCGGAGCCTCTGGCACACCGACGAGGCGGCGAAGCGGAGCGTCGACCTGCACAAGCTTCTGGACAGCACGCTTCTTCTGCTCGGCCACGAGTTGAAGCATCGCATCGAGGTCGAAAAGGAATACGGCGATGTCCCGGCGGTCGAGTGTTCCCCGGGCCAGGTGAACCAGGTGTTCATGAACCTGATACTGAACGCCAGCCAGGCGATCGCCGAGCGGGGGACAATCACGATCCGCACGCGCAGCACCGGCGGCTACGCTGTCGTCGAGATCAGCGATACCGGCCCGGGCGTATCGCCCGAGAGCCTGGAACGCATCTTCGATGTGGGATTCACGACCAAGCGGACGAAGTCGGGCACGGGGCTCGGATTGGGGATCTGCAAGGACATCATCGAGCGACAGGGCGGTCGGATCGAAGTCGAGAGTGCGCCGGGTGAAGGCTCGACATTCAGGGTCCTGCTGCCTTGCGGCGCGGAGGATTCCGCGAGACGGTGATGAGGATTGGTGAGCTGGTCTTCGAGCCCATCACCGTCCTCTACAACAGGGTCGAGGACGACCAGTTTAGAGATGCGAGGAGGACGGTTTGGGGTGACCTATCGCCCCTGCCGGGTGGCGTGGAATGGGCGGAGCATCATCAAGTCCCGTACACCTACGGGCTATTCATCCAATCGAAAGACGGACGAGCGACGGACGGTCTTCAAGGCGGAGTGGGCCGGATGGCGGGCCAGCCGGCCGATCGCTTCGGCCAGCTCGAGCTGCGGGCGAGCGTTGACGCTTTCCTGGTCGGGGCTGCGACGCTGCGCGCCGACCGAACCGTTGGAGCACCCGCTGAGAAGGAACTGATCGAGCGGCGCAAGAAGGCAAAAGGCAACGTCGCTCCGCTCAACGTCTTCTTTTCCGCGACCGGCAACATCCCACCCGAAGCCGCCGTGTTCCGCGAGCCGTCGATCCGGACCGCGCTGTTCGTCATGGAAGCCGCCGAGGCGCGGGTCGGTGAGCTCAAGAAGCTCACACCGGATGTCTTCGTCGTCGGCTCGGAATCGCCGTTGCGGGAGACCTGGACCGAGCTCTGGCGACGCGGGATCACGACCATTGGATTCGAGGGTGGGCCGACGCTAATGGGGCTCGCACTCAGGGAGCAGCTCGTTCATGAGCTGTTGCTCACCCACTCGCCGCTCTTGCTGGGAGGTTTGGGTACCAGTCTGTCGGCGATCGTCGAGCCGCTGCAAGGGATACGAAGCGAGCCCGTGTTCCTGGGTTTGGACGAGTCGTCCGGCCTGATGTTCGAGCGCAGCCGGCTGGTCTACGAGGAGTAGAGCCGAGTCCGGGGTAGGCTCAGCGGCGTGCCTGTACGCGGATCAGCTGCCACTCGTCCCCGCGCCTTTCGAAGGTCATACGCACATCGAGACGCAAAGTCCGATGCTCGGACGTGCGGCTGAGCTTGTAGTCCATCGTCTGGCTGATGCGCGCGTCGGCCAGTCCGTTGTGAACTTCGATGCTCTGTGGGTCCATGCTCACCTGAAGCTCGTCGGTCCGGTCGAACCAGATCTCCAGGTACCTGATGTCCTCGGCCGGCATCGCGCCGCCGTAAACCTCCTCGACAAGCTCCAGGTCTTCCGCCTCGAGCGCCTGGCGGTAA
>JBDHKT010000213.1:2312-8761 GCA_039586255.1 Gemmatimonadota bacterium
TGATCTCGGCCATCAGGACACGGTGCTCCTCGCGCAACTTGGCCAGCTCCGCCTGCATGTCGGATTCCGGGGCCTTGGGTGCGCAGGCGCCCAGAACGGCGGTGGCAACCGCGAGTACCGCGGCGACGTGGGCGCCACGAGGGATTCGGGGAGTCTTGTATGCTTTCACTGTATGCTCACTTGTGCTTGTCTCCGGCACTTCTGCGGCCCCCAACCGGGGCCGCGCCTCCTCCGTTATTGTGACGCCATTGGGCGGCCGGACGTTAAACGGCGCTGCGGCTCGCATCTATAAAGGAGTCAACATGTTGCCTGTGCGTGGGGCTCGTGGCCAGGCTGACCATGACGAGGGCCAGGCAGTTGACGGCAAGCCCGACGATCCCTTCGTGCAGGCCGAAAGGCCGGAGCTGGGGGAACCAGTACAGGAGCAGGGTGACGAGCGAGCCGAGGACGAGCCCGGTCACGGCGCCGGCGGCCGTGGCGCGCTTCCAGAAGAAGGCGGCGGCGGTGATCGGTGCGAGCTGTACGATGGCCCCGTAAGCGGCGAGCAACAGGGCGACCAGAGACATCTCGGTATTGACCGCGGTGTAGTAGGAGGCGACCCCGATGATAACGGCTACGATTCGGATCAGCGTCCGGCGGCTGTGATCGCTCAGCTTCCGGTCGAACACTTTGCGGTGCATGTCCTGCACATAAATCGACGCTGAGGCGTGGAGCATCGCATCGCCGGTGGACATGCTGGCGGCGAGCGCGCCGGCGCAGAAGAGGCCGACGACGACCGGTGCCACGTTTATGCTCAGGATCATGTGTGGCAGAATGAAATCAGCAGACGGCGGCTTGCTCTCGAACAGCACGCCGGCGAAGGCGATGAAGTACAGCGGCAGCAGGAACAGCAAGAAGGTTGGGTAGAGAACCATCGTCAGCTTGATCGTCTTGTCGTCCTTCGCCGCGAACGCCTTCATGAACAGGTGCGGCCACATGGTGACACCGATGGCGCTCACCAGGATCGCCGATGAGTACGCGCCCCACCCCCAGGAACCACTGCCGTCCGCATCGAGCCCCGGCGCGGTCAGCAGTTCCGGGCGCAGCTCGGCGATGCGCTCGAACATGGCGCCGACGCCCCCGTACAGGTGGTTCGGCAGCCAGAGCCCGAGCACCCAGGCGATGATCAGCATGAAGATCCCCTGGAACGTGTTCGTCCAGCCGACGCCCATGACACCACTCTTCAAAACGTAAAGGGTCACCACGGCGTAGGCGGCCAGAGCGCCGAGCCAGATCGGCACGTGCCCGTCGGTCACCGCGTTGAACACGATCCCGGCACCCTTCATCTGCAGCGCGATGTAGGGGATGAACGCGACGATCGAGACGATGGCGATTAGCACCGACAGCGTCGTGCTCTGGAAGCGGTGCGACAGCAGTTCAGCCTGCGTGACGTGGCCGTAGACGCGGCCGACCCGCGCCACCATGGGGCCGAGGAAATACCAGGGCGCGAATCCCAGAAGACCGTACGAGAAGACGTAGAAAGCGGCGGCGCCCCGGCTGTAGGCCCAGCCCGGCGTGCCCAGGAAAGCGAAGGCGCTGAACATCATCGCGCCCGTGACGAAGTACATGACCAGCAAGCCGAACCCGCGGTCGCCCGCCACATATCCCGTCACCGTGTCGCTCGCCCGGCGCCCGGAGATCCAGCCGACCAGTAGCGAGAGGCCGAGGTAGCCCGCCGTGACAAGGGTGACGGTGACCCAGCGCTCCATCACTCTCGCTCGCTGGAGGGCGGTGTGCGGCGCTCAGCGCGGCGATTCTCCCAGACGAATACGCCGGTGAGCACGAAGATCGAGCTCGTGATCCAGAGGACCTGCCAGAAGAGTGAGAATGGCAGGCCGAGGACGAACGGGCGGATGTGGTTGAACGGGACGTAGCCGGGGTAGGTCACGAAGAAGACCATGGCGAGGTAAAAGCAGACGGCTAATGTCGGGATCAGTCTGATTCGCATGGTTTGTTTCGACATTGAACAGCCGACAGCCGAGCGACGCTCGAGTGTCGCAGTGCCGAACGTAGAGCGTCGGTAATCGATAGTAGAGAACAAGCCGAACATCGGTAGTCGATTGTCGACTGTCGGCTGTTCCAGTTCTACTTCCCTTTGAACTCCGGCTTTCTCTTCTCCAAGAACGCTCCCACTCCTTCGGACATGTCTTCCGTCGAGAAGAGCAGCCCGAACCATGCCTTCTCGAAGCGCAGGCCGTCGTCCAGCGGCATCTGCCAGGCGGCGCGGATGCTCTCCTTGGTGGCCTGGAGCGCGGCCGGGCTCTTCTCGGCGATCTTGCCGGCCAGCGCCATGACGTGATCCTTCAGCTCATCCTGAGGGACGACCTCGTCGACCAGGCCGATTCTCTCGGCGGCTGCGGCGTCGATGATGTCACCGGTATAGATCAGTTGCATCGCCCGGCCCTGGCCTATCAGCCGTGGCAGGCGTTGCGTGCCGCCGCCGCCGGGGATGAGCCCGAGGTTGATCTCGGGTTGGCCGAACTTCGCCACCTCGCTGGCGATCCGGATGTCGCAGGCTAGGGCGACCTCGCAGCCGCCGCCCAGGCAGAAGCCGTTTACCATGGCGATGAGCGGCTTGGGGAAACGCTCTACCGCCGAGTAGACGTCTCCCGTCTGTATGTAGTGGTACCCTTCGACCCCCGACTTACCCTTGAACTCGGCGATGTCGGCGCCCGCGATGAACGCCTTGTCACCGGCGCCCGTGATGATCGCTACTCGCACCTCGTCGTCCTGGCGGAGCTGCTCCAGTGCCATGGCGACTCCCACACGGACCTCCGCGTTCAGCGCGTTCAATTTGTCGGGTCGGTTCACCGTGATCGTTGCTATACTGTCATGCTTCTCGATCAGCACGACGTTCTTGCCGGCCATATCGCTACCCTCCCTTATTCGTATCCCACTTATAGAAGCCTTCGCCGGTCTTCTTTCCCAGCTTCCCCTCAGAGACGAGTCGCTTGATCGTCTCGGAAGGCTTGAAGCGTTCGCTCCCGGTCTCACGATACATGTACTCGGCGATGGCCAGGCGCACATCGAGACCCACCAGGTCGGCGAGCTTGAACGGCCCCATCGGATGGCCGTAGCCCAACTCCATCGCGGTGTCGATGTCCTCGACGCTGGCGACGCCCTCGTCGAGCATGCGCACGGCTTCCATGCCCAGGATGAGGCCGAGCCGGCTCGACGCGAAGCCGGGAGAATCTTTGACCAGGATGCAGGTCTTCCCCAGCGCCGCGCCGGCCGCGCGCGCCGTCGCGATGGCCGACTCGGTCGTGTGTTCGGTGCGCACGAGCTCGAGCAGCTTCATGATGTGCACCGGATTGAAGAAGTGCATCCCGAGCACGCGGCCCGGGCTCTTCGTCCCCTCTGCTATCTTCGTCACACTCAGCGACGACGTGTTGGTCGCCAGGATCGTATGCGCCGGGGAAGCCGCATCGAGCTGGCCGAAGATTTCTCGCTTCAGGTCGAGGTTCTCGGGTGCCGCTTCGATGATGAGATCGGCATCCCTCCCGGCATCGCTCAGCTCTGTTGTGGTCGAGATAGCGGCGAGCGTGCGGTCGCGATCCTCGGGCTCGACCTTACCGAGCTCGATGCCTTTCTCGAGATTGGCACGGATCCGCTCCAATCCCGTTTGAACGGCCGCCTCGCTCACGTCGAAGAGTGCCACCCGATAGCCGGCCATCGCCGCGACCTGCGCGATGCCGTGCCCCATGGCGCCGGCACCTATTACGCCGACCCGGTCGATCGTCGCGCTACTGCCGTGCTCGCTCATCCGCGCTTGCCGAACCTGGGTTCGCGCTTCTCGAGGCTGGTTAACCGGCTTTTCTCCCTGTCGAGGACTTGCCGGGACGGCCGATGAAGCCGCCGGTGAAGAGTCTGTAGAGGTGCTCCGCGAGCCGCTCCACCGGCACGTTGCTGCCGGGCGTGTACCAAGCATAGATCCAGTTCATCATCCCGAAGAGCGCCGAGGTCGCGACATTGAGAGGGGCGACGTCGCCGGCGCTGGTGAAGCGCCGCACCTCGCGCAGGATCTCCTGGCACAGGTCCGAGTACTCGCGCCGTAACTCCGTGATCCTGGTGCGGTACTCGCCTTCCAGCGAATCGTACTCGTGAGTGATCACCCGCATCGCCGCCATGTTCTCGGAGAAGAAGCCGACATGGTTGTGCACCAGCGCCCGCAGCTTCTCCTCCGCGCTGTCGACGCCCTCCAGCTTGATTCTCAGCGCCGCCAGCACTTTGCGTAGGCTCCGGTCCTGGATCATGAACAGGAGCTCTTCCTTGCTGTCGAAATAGTAGTAGAGGCCCGAGAGGCTGGTGCCGGCGCGCTTCGACAGATCACGAATCGAAGCGTGATGGTAGCCCTTCTCGGCGAAGATCTCGGCGGCTATGGTCAGCAACCGCTCGAGCTTCTCCTCGTGCTCCGTCGATGAGGGTAACTCGTTCTCGGCCATACTCGCAGGGCGTGCGATTGTGAAGGTCTAGCTTCGGAGTCGAGGTGTTATATCGAACGCTCGATCGGGGAACCTATCGGGGCGTGCTCGCCGGTGCAAGCGAGGCGCTCGGGGTCGATGCTGAAGACTCGGGCGACTCGCGTGTATAGAGTGGCGGGGGGGTGCGTTGCAGCGGCGGGCGGCGGGGTGTATTTTCTCGTTGTCACCACTGTCTTTACGGGGCACCCCGGACCGCTTCACTTCCAACCGGAACTTGGGCCTGTCGACGGTTTGCGGCCATGAAAACTCAGCGACACGTACTTCGATATCTCCTGTTGCCGGCGCTGGCGCTCGCGCTTACCCCGGTTTCTCTGGACGCCCAGGAGGTCTATCGCATCCCGATCGAGGGGACGATAGACCGGGGGCTCGGGCCGTATGTGAAGCGCAGCCTGGAGAGCGCTCTAGAGATGGGGGCGCGCTTCGCCGTCCTCGACATCAACACGCCCGGCGGCCGCGTGGATGCGGCGTGGCAGATCGTCGATGCGGTTCAGGAATCGCCCATCCCCGTGTACGCCTATGTGGACCGCGCGCTGTCGGCGGGAGCGATGATCGCACTGTCGGCGCAGGCGATCTACGTGCGGCCGGGGGCGACGATCGGCGCGGCGACGCCCATCATCGGGACCGGCGAAAAGGCGAGCGAGAAGATGGTGAGCGCGATGCGTTCCGAGTTCCGGGCGCTGGCCGAGGCACAGGGGCTCGATCCACGTGTCGCCGAGGCGATGGTCGATGAGGAGATAGCGGTGCCCGGTGTGGTCGAGGCCGGCAAGCTGCTAACGCTGTCGGCAGAGGAAGCGCTACAGATCGGTTACGCGAGAGGCGAGTTCGGCACGCTCGATGAGCTGCTGGTTGAGCTGGGTGCGAGGAACGCGACGGTGCGCACGATGAGCCCCAACTGGGCCGAGAACATCGTGCGCTTTCTCACCAACCCAGTGTTCGCGCCGCTGCTGCTGAGCCTCGGGTTCCTCGGTCTGCTGTTCGAGGTTAAGACGCCGGGCTTCGGTGTCGGCGGTCTCGTGGGGCTGATCGGACTGGGCCTCTTCTTCGGCGCGCACCTGATCGTCGGACTGGCAGGCTGGGAGGAGATGATCCTCATCGCGGCCGGTCTCGTCCTGGTCGCACTCGAGGTGTTCGTCATACCCGGCTTCGGCGTCGCAGGTGCGCTCGGCATAGTGGCGCTGGGTGCCGGGCTCGTGATGTCGATGCTCGGGAGGTTTCCGACGTTTATGGACCTTGGAACAGCATTCGCGGCGATCGGTGTGGCGATGGCTCTGACGGGAGCGTTCGCCTACGCGTTCCTGAGGCATCTGAAGTGGAGCCGCAGGCTGGGCGGCATCTTCTTGCGCGCGGCGACGACTAAGGAGGCAGGCTATATCTCGGGCGATGTGCGCCCCGATCTGGAAGGCCACGTCGGCGTGGCGGCCACGTCGTTGCGGCCGGCCGGGGTGGGTATCTTCGGCGATGAGCGGATCGACGTGGTCAGCGAGGGCCCTTGGATCGACGAGGGAAGCAGGATCGAGATCATGCAGTCGGAGGGCTACCGGCACGTCGTGCGCGAGGTGAAGGAAGAAGAGTAAATCGCATTAGCTTGACGGCCGGCGCTCGGTCGCCGGCCGACATATAGAAGGGAGACGAAGATGGAAGAGTGGTTCGTTGGCAGCACGGCGTTCCTGGTGATCGCAGGCTTCCTGGTAGTCATCTTCATACTCTGGATGGTGCCGGTGCGGCTCTGGGTCACGGCGCTGGCTTCGGGGGCCTACGTGCGCCTCACCACGTTGATCGGGATGCGGCTGCGCAGGGTCAGCCCGGCCACGATCATCTGGCCGCTGATCTCGGCGACCAAAGCCGGGCTCAAGCTCAGCATCCTCGATCTGGAGGCGCACTACCTCGCCGGCGGACACGTCGGGAATGTCGTTAACGCGCTGATCAGCG
>JBDHKT010000214.1:0-4507 GCA_039586255.1 Gemmatimonadota bacterium
CTGAACTCGTCTGGGATGACGTACTCGCGAGCGTCGGTGACGGCGATTCCGAGCAGCAGGGTGCAGAAGATGGCCGCCGACAGCGCCTGCCATGTAAGCCCGAAGTACAGGCTGGCCCCCACCCAGATCGCGCCCGTCGCCAGCTCGACCAGCGGATACTGGACCGAAATCGGGGCCTTGCAGGTGAGGCATCGTCCGCGCAACGCCAACCAGCTGAGGACCGGGACGTTTTCGTACCAGGTGATCTGGCGCCCGCACGACATACAGCGAGAGCGCGGCTTGAAAACCGACTCATCCTTGGGCAACCGCACGATGCACACGTTGAGGAACGAGCCGAAAGAGAGCCCGATGAGCGCGGCGTAGGCCAGTATGAACGGCTCAGACATTCAGCGCCTTCGCGTTGAGTGGACGTGGGTTCAGGTTGCCGATCCGGCGAGCAGTCGGTCGAGGAGGAGCGCGCCGGCGATCGCCACGTTGAGTGAATCCATACCGCCGGGCAACGGCACGGCGACCAGCCGGTCAGCCTGGCGCCGCACCTCCTCCGACAGACCGGAGGGTTCATTCCCCAGAACCAGCGCGAAGCGGTTCGGGGGATCTCCGATCCGTCCCACCGGGTCCCCGGCCGAGTCGGCGCAAAAAATGGCAAACTCGCGCTCGTGCAGCCAGGCCACGACCTCGGGCCAACCCTCCTGCGAGACCGGAAGCTGAAAAAGCGAGCCCGCCGAAGCGCGCACCGCCTTCGCGTTCCAGGGGTCGACCGTCCCCGGCAGTGCTACGGCCCAGGCCACCCCCAGTGCCTGTGCGGCGCGCAGCAGCGTGCCCAAGTTGCCAGGATCCGCCACCCGATCGAAGACGAGCAGGGCGGCACGCGAGGGCGGCTCGAAACTCGCCAGCCGGCGAAGTGGCCGGTGCGCGACGGCGAGCACCCCCTGGGGCGTATCCGTGTCGGCCAGCTCCCTCAGCTCGGAGTCCGAGACCTCCGCCCGGTTCCAACCTCTGTGTTCCACGGCCTCCAGCAGATGGCGACCGCGCGGCGTCTCGGAGAGCGCCGGTGCGGTGACCGCGAGCTCGACCTCCCAGCCGCAGGAAAACAGCTCCTCGACCAACCGCACCCCTTCCACGAGAAAGGCGAGCTCTTGATCTCGTCGCTTGCGCGATTTCAACTTCCGGATCAGCTTCGCTTGGCCTCGAGAGATCATGGTACCCGGTTCTTCCGCGCCCGCACGGGCGCGCACCGACAAAGTGGTTCACCGAGGGATCAGACGGAAGGGAGCCCCATGACATCGCGCCACGTAGCACTCACCATCGCCGGCAGCGACAGCGGCGGTGGCGCCGGCATCCAGGCCGACCTCAAGACGTTCCAGGCGTTCGGCGTCTTCGGCACCACGGCGATCACAGCGATCACGGCACAGAACACGGTCGGTGTCCGGGCGATACAAAAGATCGACCCCGAGGTGGTGGCGGATCAGATCCGCGCCGTGGCCGACGACCTCAAGCCTGCGGCGGCCAAGACCGGGATGCTCGCGGACGCGCCGATCATCGAGGCCGTTGCCGGGACGATCCGGGAAACAGGGCTCCGGCACCTGGTCGTCGATCCTGTGATGGTGGCGAAGAGCGGTGACCGCCTGCTCGAGGAGGACGCGGTCAGCGCTCTGGCGACACAGCTGCTGCCCCTCTCAGAGGTCATCACCCCCAACCTCCCGGAGGCAGCAATACTCGCCGGGCGCCCCGTGGAAACGCCGGCCGATATGCGGGCGGCGGCAGAGATTCTGGCCGAGCGAGGAGCCCAGTCGGTGCTCGTCAAGGGCGGGCACCTGCCGGGCGACGTGCTCATCGATCTCTTCTTCGACGGCGCAGACTGGCACGAATGGCAGGAGGCACGACTGGAGACCCGGCACACCCACGGTACCGGCTGTACGCTCTCCGCAGCTATCTGCGCCGGTCTCGCCCGCGGCTGGTCCCGGGTCGAAGCCGTCCAGAGAGCCCGGGGCTACACCCGGCGTGGCATTGAGACGGCGCCGGGGCTGGGAGAGGGGCACGGCCCCCTAAACCACTGGGTCGGCGTTGGGAATTCGGGACTCCGGGATTCTGGGATTCGATGATTCGGGGATTCGAGTTTCGGGAGTTGGGGAGCCGGGAGTGGGAATCCGAGGCATCCGTGGAATCCGGCTATCCGGGACTAGGGGAAGTGAGGCGTGATCCCCGATTCCCCCATCCCACGGATTCCACGGATTCCACGGATTCGCAGATCTCGAATCCCGGAATCCCCGATTCCCGAATTCCAGATCCCAGAATCCCGGAATCCCCAATTCCCGAACTCCCATCCCAGAATGCCAGAATCCCCGAATCCGGGAGTCCCCTCACCACCAGTAGTGGTGCCGGCGTATCTCGTGACGGTCGAGGCGGACGCCTTCCCGCTTGGCACCGACCAGCTGCGGACGTCGGAAGAGGTTGACCAGGATCAGCCCGGCGAAGAAGCCGCCGATGTGCGCCCAGACGGCCACGCCGCCACCACCGCCGCCCACCCCACGCTCGGCCAGGCCCATCAGGATCTGGATCAAGATCCAGTAGCCGAGTGCCACGTAGGCCCGCATGCGCAGAATCCAGAACGGCGGGAAGAAGACGTGTACGCGGACCTGCGGGTAGAGCAGGATGTAGGCGCCGAGTATGCCGCTGATGGCTCCCGAAGCACCGACGGTGGGAATCGCAGAGCTGGCGTTTAGCCCCACGTGCGCCGCCGCTGCGGCAAACCCGCACAGAAAATAGAAGATTAGAAACCTGATGTGCCCCATCGAGTCTTCGATGTTGTTCCCGAAGACCCACATGAACATCATGTTGGAGACAAGGTGGATCCAGCTTCCGTGCATGAACATGGAGGTGACGACCGCCGCCCAGGTCAGGCCCCCCAGCCGGCAGGGGTCCGGCCCTTCCAGCATACGGCCGGTAACCTCCACCGGGATCAATCCGTATTCGCAGACGCTGGCCCCTAGATTGACCCCCATCCCCTGAACGAGAACCCAGACCGCCACGTTCGCGATTATGAGGCCAACCGTCAGGTACGGCGTCAACTCGGTGGGGTTGTCGTCCTTATAGGGAAACATGGCGCCGCCAACGTACGACCGGGACCATGGGGCGTCAACCGAGGCTGGGGGCCGGCAGTCATCCTGCCGCTTTGGCATGACAGGCCGGCGACACGCCAGATTGTCGGTATTTCACGGCAATTCCTGCCCCCGGTCCTGGCACGCGGGTTGCACCTTCACCCCCCGAAACCGTATGGTCGAGCGCACCCCAGGCCCGGCGTCCAGGAGGACCGGCGGCTCGTGGGGGCGCCTTTGTCCAACCCAACAGAAGAGACGAGACATGGCCAAGAACGGCGGCAAAGTCATCGGGATCGACCTGGGCACGACGAACTCCGTGGTAGCGGTCATGGAGGGCGGGGACCCGGTCGTGATCCCGAATCAGGAAGGATCGCGTACCACGCCATCGGTGGTCGGCTTCACCAAGGACGGCGAGCGGTTGGTAGGTCAGGTGGCGAAGCGCCAGGCGATCACGAATCCCGTGCGGACGGTTTATTCGATCAAGCGGTTCATGGGCTGTACCTGCGACGAGCTCGAGAGGGAGATCAACCGCTACCCCTACAAGGTGGAGTGTGACGGTCAGAACCGCCCGTTCGTGGACATCGACGGCACCAATTACTCGCCGCCTGAGATCTCGGCCATGGTGCTGCAGAAGCTAAAGCAGACGGCCGAGGACTACCTGGGCCAGCCGGTAACCCGGGCGGTGGTCACGACCCCGGCCTACTTCAACGACTCGCAGCGCCAGGCGACCAAGGACGCCGGCAAGATCGCCGGGCTCGAGGTTATGAGGATCCTCAACGAGCCGACGGCGGCGGCGCTGGCCTATGGGCTGGACAAGCAGAAGGACGAGACGATCGCGGTCTTCGACCTGGGCGGTGGCACGTACGACATCACCATCCTCGAGCTAGGTGAGGGCGTGTTCGAGGTGAAGTCGACGAACGGCGACACCCACCTGGGCGGTGACGATTTCGACGAGCGGATCATCAACTGGCTGGTCGACGAGTTCAAGAAGGACCAGGGGATCGATCTATCGAAGGACCCGATGGCGCTACAGCGTCTGAAGGAGGCGGCGGAGAAAGCGAAGTGCGAGCTCTCGACGACGATGGAGACCGACATCAACCTGCCGTTCGTGACCGCGGACCAATCGGGACCGAAGCACCTGAACATGAGGTTGACGCGAGCGAAGCTCGAGCAGCTGACCGACGACCTGATGCAGGCGGTGAATCCACCGATGGAGAAGGCGCTCGAGGACGCGAAGCTCAAGCCGGAGAACATCGATGAGGTGATTCTGGTCGGCGGCTCGACGCGGATCCCGAAGATCCAGGAGATCGTGCGCAACTTCTTCGGCAAGGACCCGCACAAGGGCGTAAACCCGGATGAGGTCGTGGGGGTCGGCGCCGCCATCCAGGCGGGTGTGCTGGCCGGCGAGG
>JBDHKT010000215.1:0-4501 GCA_039586255.1 Gemmatimonadota bacterium
TAAACGGCATCTCTTCGCCCGGCTCGATGACCACCTCGCCCCGAAACGGCTCGAACCCCGCGGCGAGCACAACGACCTCGTGCGTCCCGGCAGGCAGCTCTACCTGAGTCCCTTCGGTCAACTCGACATCGATCTGCTGACCCGGTACCTGCAGCCTGGCGGAGGGCGGCAGATTCCCGGCGACGACTAGATAGCCGAGGCTCGGGCCGTCGTTGAGCTCGATTGGGGCCCGCCGGTCGCTCTCCCCACCCGCCGTCGCCGGTGCTTCCGGAACACCCGCGTCGTTCACCGCCAGCGACATCTCTTCTCCGTCCTCGCCGCCGGTCACGCCCTTCAGCCACGCGCCGCCGGTGCCGGCTCCCTGCGTCATGGCGAGTATGGCAACCACGGCGATCGTGGTAGAAGCGACTGCCAGGCCGGCCATCGTCCGCCGATACACAGACGGGCGGCCGGCCGCGATCTCATCGCGCAGCCCGTCGGAGAGCCAGGGCGCGTCCGGCAGACGTTGCGTGGTCGGCGGATCGCTGGCACGCCGGTAGGGGTGCGGCACCGGTACCGACGAAGCCGGCGGAGTCCGCCGCCGCTCCTCGGGAGCGTCGATCCAGGGCACGAAGATCGGCGGTCCCTTCCCCTCGATCGCCATGCGGAAGTCTTCCTGCGAGTCGAAGCGATCGGCGGGATCCTTGGACAACGCCTTGTGAATCGTGTCCCTCAACGGCAGCGGCGTCTCGGGCCGCAGCGCGTTTAGCGGCCTGGGCGGTGTGAAGAGATGATGGTAGAGCAGCTCCTTCATCGAGTCCGACTGGAAAGGCGGATGCCCAACGAGGAGGTGATACCCGACGGCGGCCAGCGAATACTGGTCGGCGCGTCCGTCCACCATCTTCCCTTCGCACTGTTCCGGCGCCATGTACTGCGGCGTCCCGATGACGGCCCCGGTCTCGGTCAGCTGCGTGCTCCCCACGAGCGCCTTGGCGATCCCGAAATCGGTCAGATGAACATGGCCCTCGGCGTCGATCAGAATGTTCGCCGGCTTCACATCACGATGGACCACACCGCGCTTGTGTGCGTACCCGAGGCCCGCCGCCGCCTCCAGCATGATCCGCTCGACCTCAGGAAGCGACAGCACACGGTTCCGTCCCAGAAGCTCGTTCAGCGAGCGGCCGGGGACGAAATGCATCGTGTAGAAGGCGAGATTGTGGCTGTGGTGGACTCGGTAGACTGGGATGATGTTCGGATGGTGAAGTTTGGCGACCATCCGGGCCTCGCGCTTGAAGCGCTCGATCAGGCCCTCATCGAACATCAAGCTGGGCGGCAGCACCTTGACGGCCACTAGACGGTCGAGGCCGATCTCGCGAGCCAGGAACACCGAGCCCATGCCGCCGCGGCCGAGCTCGTGATGGATCTCGTACTCGCCGGCCGTCGCCATCTGCAGCGCCTGGCGAAGATCGGTGGGGAACCCGTTAAACGGACGCGGCTCGCCCTCGCCCGGCACAGGTGTACCGCATTCGTTGCAGTACTTGCTGCCAACCGGAAGCGGCGTAGAACAGTTGTCGCAGACGATACCGTCCATTAACGGCCGCGTCCTAAAACGGTTACAAGATGTTTATCAATTGGGCCTGAGAAAGTACGCTGGAACAGACACTTAATCAATAGCACACGTACCGCCCGTGCCCGGCCGGCCCAGGGAAAACGTTTTCTTTCTACGGCGTGATGAGAGGGAAAGGTAGTATACAAGCTTCGCGCGGTTTTCACCAGATGTAATGCGTAACACCAGGCCCCGGAACGCCTTGACGGTCGGAGCCGCCGAACGGGTGGCGGTGATATGCGGATGCCCTCTATCTTGTGGGTCGCTCCAGGGCTGAGAAAGCGGCGAAAACCCTTGCGGGAAAAGGAGATTACGGCAGCACCCGATGGTTACAGATCACAGATACGGCGGGCTGAGCCCGGATCAGCTCGTGGACATCTACCGCACGATCCTTCTGTCCCGTCACATTGACGACAAGGAGATGCAGCTCAAACGGGGCAATCGCATCTTCTTCCAGATCAGCGGCGCGGGACACGAAGCCATCGGAGTGGCTGCCGGCCTGGCTCTAAAAGCCGGATACGATTGGTTCTACACGTATTACCGGGACCGCGCGCTCTGCCTTCAGCTCGGCGTCACACCGTACGAGATGTTCCTCCAAGATTTCGGCTCCGCTACCGATCCTGCATCGGGCGGTCGCCAGATGTCGAGCCACTGGGGGCACCGGGAACTGAATATCGTCACCTCATCCAGCCCCACCGGCACCCAGTTTCTCAACGCCGTCGGCTGTGCAGAGGCAGGCCACCGCTACGCATCGATCGACCAGCTGAAGGACCGCATCGATCTCTTCAAGGAGGACGAGGTCGTATTGGTCACGTCCGGTGACGGGACCACAAGCCAGGGCGAGTTCTGGGAGGCGATAAACACGGCTTCGAACCTGAAATTGCCGGCCATCTTCCTGGTCGAGGACAATAAGTACGCCATCTCGGTACCGGTCGAGGTGCAAACCGCCGGCGGTAGCATCTCACAGTGCATGAGCGGCGTGCCCGGCCTTCAGATAGAAGAGGTCGACGGCTGCGATCCGCTGGCAAGCTACGAGACGATGAAGCGGGCCGTGGCCCATTGCCGCGCGCGCAAGGGCCCGGCCCTCGTCCACGCCCACGTCATACGGCCATACTCGCACTCCATGTCCGACGACGAGCGCCTTTACCGCTCAGAGACGGAGCGCGAGGAGGACGCGGCGCGCGACCCGGTCGTCCGGTTCGCGCGGTTCCTGGTCGACCGGGGCATCATCACCGAAGAGGGCGTGGAGAAGCTGGGCTCGGAAATCGACTCCGAGATACAGGAGGCGGTGGACAGAGCGGCTGAGGTGCCGCAGCCGGAGCCCGAAACGGCGACCCTCTACGTCTACTCGCCGGATATCGACCCCACGTCGGACGAATTCGCTACCGAGCCGCAGTACGGTGAGGGTGACCCAACGACGATGGTCGATCTGCTGAACGCTTGCCTGAAGGACGAGATGGAGCGGAACCCCGCCATCCTGGTCTTCGGCGAGGATGTCGCCGACGCCAGCCGTGAGACGGCGCTCGACGAGGTGAAGGGCAAAGGCGGCGTGTTCAAGGTAACCTGGGGACTTCAGAAACGGTTCGGCTCCGACCGCGTTTACAACTCGCCGTTGGCCGAAGCGAACATCGTGGGCCGCGCCGTCGGTCTGGCGGAGCGCGGCATCAAGCCGGTCGTCGAGATCCAGTTCTTCGACTATATCTGGACCGCGATGATGCAGCTTCGCGATGAGGTACCACTCATCCGCTGGCGTTCAAACAACGCGTTCAAGTGCCCGATGGTCGTGCGCGTTACGTACGGCGGCTATCTAAAGGGCGGAGCCGTCTATCATTCACAGACCGGGGCCGGCATCTTCGCGCACACGCCGGGGATGCATATCGTCTGCCCGGCGACCGCGGAGGACGCGAACGGCCTCCTGCGCACCGCGATCCGCTGCGACGATCCGGTACTGTTCCTCGAGCACAAGCATCTTTACCGCCAGACCTACAACAAGGGACGCTACCCGGGCCCGGGCTACATGATCCCGTTCGGTCGCGCCAGGACGGTCCGCGCGGGCTCTCATCTCACGCTGATCACCTACGGTGCCACCGTTGAGCGCTCGGCCCGCGCCGCCAAGGCCGCCTCGGAGGCAGCCGGGATAGAGGCGGAGGTCATCGACCTTCGCACGCTCAACCCTGTCGACATGGAGACCATCGCCGACTCGGTGAAGCGGACCAACAAGGCGCTCGTGGTTTACGAGGACCCGCTATCGTGGGGCTACGGCGCGGAGATCGCTGCGCGCATAGCCGACGAGCTATTCGAATGGCTCGACGGCCCGGTACGCCGGATGGCGGCGCTGGACACGTTCGTCGGGTATGCACCGCAGCTCGAGGATGCCATTCTTCCTCAGGTGGAAGACATACAGGCAGCGATTGTTGACCTGGCCAAGTACTAGTTGCAGGTGAACATCGAACATTGAGAGTCTAACGCCCGACGTTCGTGGCCCAACTCAACCAGCAGCAGACCCCTGAGCCCTCCGACGCCGCGCCCGCCAGGCTCGCACATCACGCACAAATTCCGCACGACTGACCCCAGCGCCGCAGAAGCGCAGCCGCGTCCGGTAGGCGTCGAAGTGCGGAAGGTCGTTGCGCAGGTCCAGGTAGGCGCGAAGCCAGCCGCGGGCGCAGCCCCAAGCGACCAGTTCCTCGACCGAGGTGTCGCTATAGACGTGACAAAGTCGATCGCCCCGGCGAATGCCGAGGCGAGGGACATCTTTGGGTGCCTTGTGGTAGTGGAACTTGATCGCCAAGCCTCACCCCAGCGCTTCGTCGAATTCCGCCGCGGCGGCCACGTCCTTCTCGGTGATCCCACCCTCGCTGTGAGTCCAGAGCGACAGCGTTACGACCCTGTAGTGGATGGCGAAATCCGGGTGATGGT
>JBDHKT010000216.1:0-5376 GCA_039586255.1 Gemmatimonadota bacterium
TCCCCGCCGAGCGGATCTTCACCCCGACACTCGGAACCAGTCAGCGTATCACGCTGGCTCCTCTCGACGACCCGGCGACCGGCGCCGACTACTTGATGGCGCGCATTCCCATCGACGCCGACAGTTTCTACACCGTGGAGGCTCGCCGCCTGGTGGGTTACGACGCCAACGTCCCGGCGCGTGCCGTGGTGCTCCACCACGTCGCGCCCGCCCGTGGTCGGGACGCGCAAGTCATCGATGAGGATGGCGCCGGCAATCCGAACGACGAAGGCGCGCAATGGATGCCCGGCGAAGCGTTCATCGACGCGGTTAACCAGATCACCGTCCACGTGATCGCCGAGACGGCGAACGGGTACGAGGTCGAGATCACATACGGGAGCCTCGTCGAGCCGACGATCACGGTTGCCGTGGCCGGTGACGGCCGAGGGCTGGTGACCAGCGACCCGGCCGGCATAGTCTGCGGGCCCGCCGACCTAGGGCCGGCGAACCAGTGCAGCGCCGGCTTCCCGATCACCACAGAAGTGACGCTGACAGCGGATCCGGACACGAGCGACCCAGCCACTACCTACCTGTTCGACGGATGGTCGGGCGCCTGCTCCGGAACATTCCCAGCATGCACGCTTCCGTTGATGGATGATCAAAGCGTCACGGCCGATTTCCGCGCCGTGCCCCCGGCGATAGACATTTCGGGTTCACCGGTCCTATTCCTGGCCATGCCGGGACTGGGCGACCCGGCGGGGCGGAACGTGGAGATAACCAACTCCGGCGGCAGCCCCCTCATCGACCTCACCATCGAAAGCGTCGAGTATGCCGGCACTGGCGGCTGGCTGACTACGTCACTCGATGATACGAACGCGCCCGCTACGCTGACGGTCACGTCGTCGATCACCGGCCTCGAGCCGGGAGTGCACTCGGCGACCGTGAGCATCGCGTCCTCGACGGCGAGCAACAGCCCGCAGACGGTCTCGGTGACCCTGAGTCTGGCCGAGAGCGCACGATGCAGCAGTTGATGGGCGCACTGTTCGAGGGTGTAGCGCTACCCGGCCCGGCCGCGACGGTCCTCGACGACCTCGGCAACGCCAACGGATTCCTCGATGTCGGCGACATCCTCGCCTGGCTCGATGCGGGCCAGGCGCAGCAGCGATCGACCCCGGCCACTCGGCCGAAGGGGGACGAGTGATGAAGG
The DNA here is from genome assembly GCA_039586255.1 of Gemmatimonadota bacterium. Taxonomy (GTDB): domain Bacteria; phylum Gemmatimonadota; class Gemmatimonadetes; order Palauibacterales; family KS3-K002. The sequence goes on from JBDHKT010000216.1 coordinate 1,187, forward strand.
CACGGCGTTTGGCACGGTTGGCGGCACTGTTCATCTTGCTGGCGGGTTGCGGCGGCGAAGAGAGCACGGGACCGCAGCCCGGTCGGCTCCGGCTCTCCATCTCAACACCTAACGCCGACGATCGGGCGGTGGCGTTGACGATCACTGGCACCGTCTCCGACATCCGGGCCGCCGCCGGCTATCAGCTCTACGTGAGGGCAATCGAAGACCGCACCTCCATCATCGTCGTCCCTCTGGGCTCCGCGAGATTCCCGGCCGGAGAGACCGAGGTGGCAACGCTCGACGTTCCAGACGTGCGGGCGGCCGGCGCCTACGGCGTCGCAGTCATTCAGGGAGCGGGCGTGGATTACGAGCTGAGGTTCGGAGCAGGATACAGCGCCCGCCTTCGCTAGCATCGTCGGCGAAACGGACTCCAGTACGATCCGCCGTCTGACCCCTCGCTACCTATTCCGCGTTCAGAGCTTCCACCGGATCCACCCGCAGTGCCTTACGGGCCGGAATCCAGATGGCCACGAGTGCGATCACGACCATAAGTAGAGACGCAGCCAAGAACGTGACCGGGTCGGTGGCGGAAAGATCGTAGAGCAACCCGGACAGGACCCTCGTAGTCGCTAGTCCCCCGATGAGACCCAGGAGCAGGCCGAGGCCGGTGAGCATGGCACCCTGGCCCATGACCAGCGCGTAAATGTCCCTGTCCTGAGCCCCGAGAGCCACGCGGAGACCGATCTCCGGGACACGCTGCGAGACGGCGTAGCCGACGACCCCGGCCACCCCCACCGCGGAGAGCAGAAGCGCCACGGCCCCGAATATCAGAAGCAGGACCGTCCGGAAGCGGGGTCCGGCCACTGTGCGAGAGACGACGGCCTCCATGGAGCTGACCGCGCTGATCGATAGGTTCTCGTCCACCTGCCAAACGGCGGCCCGGACCGACTCGGCCACGTCGGTCGGGTCCCTCTCCGTTCGGAGAGCAAGGGTCATACTCCGCCTGCGATCCGGATCCAGCTCCTGTGCATGGGGGACATAGACGGCCGGGACAGGTGCCGCGGCGAGGCCGATCTGCCGGACGTCGCTGACGACGCCTACCAGTTCACGCGAGACGTTGGCCAGATAGCTCCGGGTCTCGTAGAGCGTGACACGCTTTCCCATCTCGAACCACGCCGATTCCTCGCTCGGGAAGCCCAGCGCCGCCGCTGCTTCGTTAACGATCGCCACCGGTGGGCCGGCCTCGTCGTCCTGTGGAGCGAATCCGCGGCCGCGAACCACGCTCACCCCCATGGCCCGGAAGTAGTCGGGACTGACGACCCGGACCTCCGCGCACGTCGGGCCATCGTAGTCCACGAAATCGCCCCGTGTGGGGAGGGGACGATCATCCGGCCAGACGAACTCGCAGTTCTGCCCTGGGGTCATGGGAAGCAAGTTGATGGCGCCGGTCGCGCGGACCCCGGGAAGCGAGCCCACCCTGTCGAGGATGTCTTCGTAGAGGCGGGTGATCTCTGCAGGCTCCGAGTATTCGCCGGCCCGGGGAGCGAGGTTCAGGGTGAGGACGTTCTCCGCCCGAAAGCCGGGGTCCACCTGGTGTACCTTCCAAAAGCTCTTAAGGAATAACCCCGCGCCGGCCAGCAGGACCAGGGACAGGGCGATCTCCGCCACCACCAGACCGCTGCGTAGCCGCTGGCTCCCAGTGTCGCCGGTGCTGCTCCGACCCCCGACTTGGAGGGCGGCGGACAGATCCGACCTGACGGCCTGGTAGGCGGCGGTCAGCCCGAAGACGATCCCGGTGAGCAGCGAGATCCCCATAGCGAACCCAAGAACCGTCCAGTCGATTCGAACCCCCGCGATCCGCGGGAGATTCGCCCCGCCCAGAGCCAGCACGGCGTCCATCCCCACCCAGGCCAGAGCCAGCCCAGTAGCCCCGCCCAGAACGAAAAGAAGACAGACCTCGGTGAGCAGCTGCCGGACGAGGCGACCGTTGCCGGCCCCCAGAGCTGCCCGCAGTGCCACTTCGCGGCCCCGAACCACGGTCCGGGTCAGGTAGAGATTCGCCACGTTCGCGCAGGCGATCAGCAGAACCAACCCCACGGCTCCCAGCAGGATGAGTACCGCCGACCGCACGCCGCCGACCGTCCATTCCTTCGCACTCATCAGCCGCACCGCCTCACCCGTGTGGGTCTGGGGGAACTCCTCCGCCAGGCCCAGCCAGATGCGATCCAGGTCCGCCTGGGCCTGCGCCAGCGTGACACCCTCCGCCAGCTTCCCGATTGCCCTCCAGCTGTGGTTGAACCGGGCAAGTCGCGTCGCATCCCAATACGGGGGCCGGGATCGCCAGAGGACAGGATTGTGGAACGGGTCCTCGAACTCCGCCGGAGCCACCCCGACGACGGTGTGGCGAACGCCATCCAGGTCCAGGGTTTGACCGATGACTCCACGATCACCACCGAACCAGCTCTGCCAGAAGCCGTAGCTCAGGACCACCACCGGCTCGTGACCCAGCTCCTCCTCCTCCTCCGGGAGGAAGAAGCGACCCAGCGCCGGCTGCGTGCCGAGGATCTGGAAGAAGCCGGCGGAGACCGAACTGCCGTTAACCCGGGTGGGCTCACCGGTGCCGTACAGGATGGGGGTCCAGGATCGGAAAGCGGAGATCTGCGAGAAGCTCGCGCTCTCGTTCCGCATGTCCTCGATCTCGGGGTAGGCGAGATAGGTGTGCCGGCGGACGAGCTGTCCCTGCTGCAGACTCAGGATGTGGACGACCCGATCCGGTTCACTGTAGGGCAGCGGCCGCAGCAGCACGCCGTTCACCACGCTGAAGATGGCCGTATTCGCACCGACCCCCAGGGCCAACGAGATGACGGCCACCAGGGTGAAGCCGGGGTTCTTCCGGAGCTGACGGAAACCGTAGCGCAGATCCTGCCAAATGCCGCTCATCGGGACACCTCCATGATTGCCCTCGATGATCACCTAAGCAGATCGCGGGCCAGGAGGATTCACGCAGGGCCATATCGGCGCGCCTTGCACCGGCTAACAACGCAACTGCAAGAAAAAGCGTTACTTACAGGATCGAGGGGGCTACCGGATGTGTGAGGACGCCTCCGACTGGGTGCCCGGGGGCTGCTGGGAAGACGTTCCGGTTCCGGACAGCGGCGCGCCGCAACCGAACACCGGCCGCAGCGGTGAGTCAGCGCCACAGCCCTACCGGGTTTCGTCTCCGATCAAGAGGGCCAGCGCTTCTCTCGCGGACTCTACCTGATTCTGCAGCTCTGGATCGGCGTCCGACCAGAGCTCGAGGAAACGCTGATAGTGACGGATCGCCGCCTCGGTGTTGCCGCGCGACGCCTCGAGCTCGGCGAGGCGTCGCTCCACAACGGGGACGTGCACCCGAGTGAACCCGAAATCGACACCGGCGGGTCGAATAGCGGCCTCCAGGTAAGTCACCGCCGAATCGGGCTCGGCCAACCGCTCGAAAGCCAAGCCGGTCATCAGATGTACCCAGAACTCCCAGGCCCACGGGCCGACAGAAAGCGCGCGCACTTGGCGGAGCAATTCGACCGCTCGGCCCGCCTCGCCCTCGTTAAGCGCGAGCGCCGCCTCCGACATGGTCTCCCCATAGATGAGTGACCAGTGCGCAGTGTCCGGAAGCGCGGGCATCGGATAAACGGCTGCGACACGGTCAGCCAAGTCGGGAAAGCCGGCCGCACCCACGACCGCTCGCAGGGTCGCGCGCAACACGTAGCGATCCGGTTCCTGCACCGAACCGCTTGGGATTGCAGAGATGATCGACTCGAAATGCGAGCGCGCAGCTTCCCGCCGCCCAGCGATCACTTCTCCCAGGCCGCTTGTGCTCGCCTGCCGGAAAAAATTGAGGGGCTGGCCCGCTCGATAATGAGCTTGCGCCGCGGTCGACGTGCGCTCCACGCCACGCCGAATGCGTCCGCGCATGATATCGAGGGCACCACAGTAGCCCTCATGTGGTACCCGCTCCTCCAGACTCGCCGCCGCCGCCAGCAGGGAGTCACACAGCGCGTCGGCCCGTTCCCACTCACCACGCCCGACTGCCTGCGCACGCGACCAGAGCGCTGCCGCATCACGGAACCCCCGGTCTCTCCCTACTCGGATCAGGCTATCCGCCACATCCCACCGATCCAGGAAACGTGCATTGGTGATCGCAATGTTCAGCACTACGACCGAATAGCGAT
>JBDHKT010000217.1:0-4496 GCA_039586255.1 Gemmatimonadota bacterium
ACGGGCCCAGCGCGGCGTGACGTCGGGCCGTGGTGGCCTATAGAACGTGGAGTTTACCTCGATAGTGTCGAAATATCGTGCCAGGAAGGCGAGTGGATCGAATCCCTTGGGCGGTTCCTCGGGATAGACCACCCCCTGCCAGTCTCTATAGCTCCAGCCTGCGGGTCCAAACCGGATCACTGCTCGCCCTCGACGATGCGACGCCGTGACTCGAGATCCCAGGTGGGAGGATCGTCCGCGTTCGCGATGGCCAGCGCCACCTCGTAGACCAGTCTGGCGATGCGCGAGGCTTTCTCGAACTTGATCTTACCCGCTTCGTCCGACGGCATGTGGTAGTCCGCGTGTACGCCGTTGAAGAAGAAGACCGCAGGAATGCCCTTGCGGGCGAAGTTGAAGTGATCGGAGCGGAAGAAGAATCCGTCCGCCGGCCACTGGTCATCGACCGTCGCCAGCCCTAACTCCGGGTGTGCCATCGCCACGCTGTCGACCAGTGCACCCAGCGACGAATAGGGCTTGCCGATCACCGCGATCGTATCCTCCCAGTTCCGACCGATCATGTCGATGTTCACGTTCGCCACGATCCGCTCCAGCGGGATGGGAGGATTCTCTACGAACCAAGCCGAGCCCAACAGTCCCCTCTCCTCCCCGCTGACGGCGAGGAACGCCACCGACCGCCTCGGCCGTGCGTCCTTCAGCTCCGCCATCGCCTCCGCCACCTCCAGGATCGCCGCGGTCCCCGACGCGTTGTCGTCCGCGCCGTTATAGATCGAGTCGCCATCGACCGGGAAGCCGGCACCGAGACCATCCATGTGAGCGCTGATGAGCACGTACTCGTTGCGGAGCCGGCGATCGCTGCCACGCAGTACCCCCAGCACGTTGGGAGCCGAGAGCGTCTCGACCGTCAGTTCTGCGGCCAGGCGCAGCTGCCCGCCGGCCGCCACGCCGCCATCGTCCGCGTCGGCGGGTGGCTCATCGAGGCCCACCTGCTCCATCGCAGCGGTCAGCGCCTCTTCCGAGACTATGGCCGCGGGCACACTCACCTCGATGTCGCCCAATTCGTACGCGGTCTCTCCTTCGCTGAGCCAGTGTTGAACCTGTGGCCCCTGTCCTTCCGGTGGGGTAACCAGCAAGAGGCCGATCGCGCCTGCGGCGCTCGCCGCCCGCTGCCATTCACGCGGCATCGTGCTGGGACTCAGCCGGGCGACCCAGATCGTCGGCTCGCCGTCCTCGGCCGGTCCCTCCGGGCTGGCGGTCCCGACGAAGCGCAGTCTTCCCTCCACCGAGCCCGCCGCCCAAGGCAGCCCCCAGAAGTCGGTCCGATTACGGAGCGCCACCCGGCGACTGCCACGCTGCAGTGCCAGCGACCAGCCGTCACCCATATCGCTCATGACCAGCTGGTAGCGCTGGGTATAGCCGCTCTTGGAGGGGTCGAGGCCCATACGGCGAAACTCCGACTCTATGTAGCTGGCGGCGATGTCCAGACCCTCGCTGGGTGTGCCCCGCCCCCGGAGCCGGTCGGCGGCGAGGAAAGCGATCCGGGCTCGCATGTCCCCCGGTGTGATGCCGTTGTCGGCGACCGGAGTGCCCGGTGCGCCGCGGCAGCCCATGCCGACCGTCGCCGCCAGAATCACCCCCGCTAGAGCTCTATACCTCATGCCACACCTCGCCACGTTTATCACAATATCCAATATCCGACACTCAACTGCCATGTGTCCAGCGAGGATCTCAACGATCGAGTAGCAATCTCCAATCGTCAAGGTCAGCGACGATGCAAGCAGCGGTTGGTGCGCACCCCCCATTGCGGGCGTTGGGGCGGGTCGTCGAGCGGAGCTGGTGTTAGCGAGCCCGCGCTCACGGGTGACCGTGAGTGCGGGGGAGGCCGGAGCGAGACGACCCGCCCCGACGCCCGTCCAGGATGCCGGGCCACAGTATCCTTTCAGGCGTGCAACGCAGGATCAGGGCTCAATGATCACTGAATGTCGGATATTGGATATTGCTCCGCCAAACCGATTATGTTTGTTCTGAGACTTTCTAAGAACCGCGATGACTGATGATAGACGACAAGCGGAACAGGGCCCATCTCCTCGACCCGGCGGAGCTCGACGCGCTGGGCGGCCTCGAGCTCGTGGCACGGGCCGTGGTAACCGGTTTCATCTCGGGCCTGCACAGCTCACCCAGCCGCGGCTTCTCGGTAGAGTTCGCCGAGCACCGCGCCTACCGGCCCGGTGACGACCTGCGTTTCGTCGACTGGAAGATGTACGGCCGCTCGGACCGGTTCTTCCTCAAGCAGTACGAGGAGGAGACGAACCTGTCGGCGCAGGTCTGTCTGGACGTGAGCAGCTCGATGGACTGGCGCAGCCGCGAAGCCGGGCTACTGACAAAGCTCGAGTACGCGAAGCGCCTGGCGGCCAGCCTCACGCTGTTACTGATACGGCAGGGCGACCTGGCCGGTGTCATCTGTTTCGCCGAGCGCGTGCTCGGCCGAACGCCGGCCCGCGGAACGCTCGCCCATTGGACGGAACTGGTGCGCCAGCTTGCCTATCAGTCGCCGGGAGGAGGTACGGCGGCGGCGGGCGCACTGGAGGAGGTCGCGGCACGCGGCCATCGAAGGGGACTGGTCATCCTCGTATCGGACCTGCTGGTGGACGAGGCGGCGACGCAGCGAACGCTGAAGAAGCTCCGACATCAGGGTAGTGAGGTGCTGGTCTTTCACATCCTCGACCCGGGCGAGTTGGAATTGCCGAGCGTCGGCGACGCCGTGTTCGTCGATCCCGAGAGCGGCGACGAGATCGGTGTCCGCTCGGTGGAGCTGCGGAGCGATTACCGCGAGGCGGTGACGAGCGCCATGGACGAGTGGCGACGAGTTTGTGGGTCTCAGCGGATCGACTACCACCCGATCGCCACCGACCAGCCGCTGGCGCTCTGCCTCAGCGAGTACCTACACACACGCTCGCGTCTAGGGTGATCAGTTTTCTCTACCCCGTCCTCGGCCTGGCGGCGCTCGCTGCGGCGGTACCCATCGTTCTCCATCTCATCCGCCGGCGCGAGGTCCGACGCCTGACGTTCCCCGCCATCCGCTACATCCGGCGGGCCGAGCAGCGACAAGCGCAGCGGCTGCGTCTACGGCACCTGGCGCTCCTCGCAACGCGCGTGCTTCTCGTCCTTACCCTCGCCGCCGCCGCTGCAGGCCCTCTCGTCGGTCGCGGCGGCCCGGCGGACCACCGGCCCACTGCCCTCGCCATCGTGATCGACGGATCGCTGAGCTCGACACGGATCGTGGGCGACCGGCGCGTCCTCGACCTGCACGCCCAGAGTGCGGGCACCAGTCTCGATCTGGCGACGCCAAGCGACCGCATTGCCGTGTTCAGCGCCACACGCGCCGAGCTGGGAGCCGTGGCCCTTGAGCGCAGCGGCGCGCGAGAGTATCTGCGTGGCATGCGACCCGCCGCTGGAGTCGCCGACCTGCGAACGGCGATCGATCAGGCTCATGCATGGCTCGAGTCGGTTGCCGGCCGCGAGCGGGAACTACACGTCTTCACAGACCTTCAGAGCGTATCGCTCGAAGGGCGCGCGACGACGCAGCCGGATGCGCAGGTCGGCGATGGCGTCTCGGTGATCGTGCAGGCGCCCCAGTTGCCGCCTCGGGCCAATGGGACCCCCGACGTCCCTAGGCCGGAGGTCGATCCGCTGACCGCGGGCCGGGGTACGCGGCTCTCCGTTCGGCTGCACTGGTTCGGCGCCACCGCACCGTCGGCTCCGGTGATCCTCAGGCTCATCGCGGGAGAGGAAGTCGTCTCAGCCACCGAGGCAGGATTTGGTGAGCGGGCCCTGCTCGTGCTGCCGCCACAGGACAGCGGCTGGGTGCAGGGCCACGTCGAGATCGACCACTCCGGCCTGGCGGCGGACGACCGACGCTACTTCACCTGGCTCGTTCGGTCACCCTCCACGGTGGCGGTGCTGGGTGAACCGGGGCGATTCGTGAACCATGCCTTGGAGGCCCTGGAGAGCGGTGGCCGCCTGCGACGTGACCAGCCGGATATGTCCGAGGTCTGGCTGGCGGCGGGCGGTGAACGGATTGCCGACGGGCTCGCCAGCGGCCGCGCGATGGTCGTGCTGCCGCCAACCGGCGCGCTCGACCTACCGCGCCTGAACGTCCGGCTGGAACAGGCGCGGATACCCTGGCGATACGAGATCGATGAGCGGCCCGGTTCCCGCGTGATCGGCGCCGGAGCACCGGTGGAGGGTGTAACCGGTGTGGCGGTGCGGCAGGCCTACCGCCTGATGCTCCGTGCGGCGGCACGTGACACCGTGCTGCTCAGGCTCAGCGACGGCTCGCCCTGGCTGGTGAGCGGCACGACGAGCGACGGCGTCGGCTATCTGCTCCTCGGTTCGCCGATGACGCCGGAGGCCTCGGACCTCCCGGTGAGCGCGGCGATGGTCCCGTTCATGGACGTTCTGATAGGCAACTGGGCGCGACGGGCGGCCGCCGAGGCAAC
>JBDHKT010000218.1:0-4483 GCA_039586255.1 Gemmatimonadota bacterium
TCGTCGACCACCTCGCCGCCCTCCGATTCTGGCGCCGTGATCGGCACACCTTTGGTGACGCGACGGTTGTACTCCCGCAGGTTGCGGCAACCGTTGGCGGAGAGCCACTCGTAGCGCCGCTCCATCTCGTAGACCAGCCACTTGAGGACCGTCGCCGCGTCCCGGTTGTCGGTGACGACCGGGTGGCGCAGGTGAGGGAGCACGTTGTAGCCGCCCAGCTCGACCATCTTGGGGTCGATGAGCAGAAGCCGCAGCTCGTCGGGCCGGTAGCGGTAGATCAAGCTGGAGATGATGGCGTTGATGCAGACCGATTTGCCGGAACCGGTGACGCCTGCGATCAACAGGTGCGGCATCTTGGCCAGATCGTAGACATCGGAGCGTCCTCTGACATCCTCACCCAACGCCAGCGGCAGCTCGGCGCGGCTGGACGAGTAGGCGTCCGACTCGAGGATCTCGCGCAGGTAGACGATCTTGCGCTGCGGGTTCGGCACCTCGACTCCGACCGCTCCCTTGCCCGGTATGGGGGCGATGATCCGGATGGACGGTGCCTTGAGCGCCAGTGCGAGATCATCTGCAAGCGCCGCGATCTTGCCGACCTTCACCCCGGACGCCGGGACGACCTCGAACTGGGTGACAACCGGGCCCGTGGTGCGACCGCTGATCGCCCCCTCGACCTTGAAGGTCCTCAGCGTGTCGACCAGCTTCGCGCCGAGCTCGTCCAGCGCCTGGGGGCTGACCCGGTATTCCTGGTCGGGCGGCGATTCCAAGAGCTCGAGGGGCGGTAGATCCGCGGCGCCATCGCCGAACAGCCAGGTCTGAGGATCTCGCCTTTTCTTCTTCTTCTCGGGTGGCGGCTCGGCGGGGGGCGGGGGCTCGAGGGCGCCCGGCTCGGGCTCTTTCTCGTCCTTCTCGGCGCCGAACCCGGAGAGGAGGCCGCGTGACTCGCGCCGCGTCAGGCGCATGCTCAGCCACTCCCAACCGAGGCCGATTCGACGCCCGGCCGCTCTAGACCATCCCAGAAGAGCGCGCCCGGCGCGGACCAGGGCAGCCCAGGCCCGCCCGGTGATATCCACGCCGCGGACGGTACCTCGCGCCAGGGCCCGGAACGGCTCCAGTCCGAGGATGAGGATCACGCCGACGACGAGGAAGACGAGGAGAACGAGGGCACTGCCCACCCAGCTCAGCAGCGATGCCATCAGACCGCCGGCCCAGGATCCGTAGCTGCCGGCGAGCCAGGGCGCGCCACCGTCCGCCGGATACGCGAACGAGGCGAGGAGCGGCGGTACGAGAGCGAGCAGGATGGCGAAGAAGAGAGTCCAGCGGCCCGTCTCGGACCGCTCGATCCTTCCCAGACTCCAGATACCCCAGATGATGGGAAACAGCGGGACCACCGCGGCACTCACCCCGAAGGACCCGACCAGCGTGCCCGCGACCGCCGCGCCTACCGGTCCGGCGATATTGCCCGAGGGGAACAGGCCTCGCACGCCCTCGCCGAACAATTCTACCGGGATCAGGCCGAGCAGGGTGAATAGGCCAACGGCGATCAGGCCGATGCCGATCAGGATGCGTTGGGTACGGTCATCCTCCCGGTCGCCCATCGCTCACCTCCTCACCGCTTCTTCTTCTTCCCTCCACCCGTCGACTGGCCGTTCGCCGGCTCGACGCCGGTGATCTGGCGATCGCGGAGGACCGGGACCTCGGGGATCGAATCGACGGCACCGCAGAGCTTGACGTCGTTGCCCTGGCCGATCTTATCCAGGGCCCGGCCAGCGGCGGTCTCCCGGAGGAAGCGAGTGCTCACCGGCCCGTGCTCCCTGGCGAGAGCCAGGGCCGCTACGGCTCCGTCGCCCAGCTCCGCCACCGTCTTGGACCCTTTCTTACCACGATTCCGCTTCAGGTATGCCTCGACCAGGAGCCCGGCGCAGAGCGCGTCCTCGACACTCACACGGCCGCCCCGCCCCGCACAGACGACGAGCGGCTCGCCGTCGTCTGCCTTCAGCTGTTTCGCCACGGCGCTCAAGTTGACCAGGGCGCCGACGTACACGGACCCGGCGGCCGGTAGCGAGGTCAGCACGTGGGTGCCGTTCGTAGTAGTCATCACGATCGTACGATCGCCGACGGCGGCGCTTGTGAACTCGGAGGGCGAGTTGCCGAGGTCGAATCCCTCGATCCGTATCCCCTGCCGTTCGCCGCAGAGTACGACATCACGACGGCCGATCGAGTTGGCAATTCGCAGGGCCTCCTCGATCGATGCGGCCGGCACAACAGCACGCGCGCCGTTGCTTATAGCGGCGGCGACGGTCGTCGCAGAACGCAGCACGTCAACGACGACCACATTGCGGTTGTGTACCGGGACACGCTCGAGCTCGGACGGTGTCCAGAGTACGTCAATCTTCATGATTTTGCGGCGCCCTCCAGCTTCGGCGCCGGGAAGCGCTCCAGGAATTGAGTGTCGATGTTCCCCGCTCGGAAATCGGGGTGCTCGAGCACCCTGCGCAGGAACGGGATCGTCGTATGCACACCTTCTATGACGAACATATCGAGCGCCAGTTCCGCGCGCTGGATGGCCTCTTCACGCGTGGGCGCGCGCACGATCAGCTTCGCGATCAGCGAGTCGTAGTAGGGAGGTACGACGTAGCCGGCGTAGACGTGCGTGTCGACGCGGACGCCGGGTCCACCGGGCGGATGGAAAGTCGTGATCCGACCCGGCGAAGGCCGGAAATCGTTTTCGGGATCCTCTGCGTTGATCCGGCATTCGAGTGCGTGGCTCAGCAGGCGCACGCCATCGGGGATGGCGAGCGGCTCGCCGGCGGTGACCCTCAGCTGTTCCTTGACCAGGTCGTAGCCGGTAGCCTCCTCGGTTACCGGGTGCTCGACCTGGATCCGCGTGTTCATCTCGAGGAAGTAGAACTTGCCATCGCCGTCGAGTAGGAACTCGACTGTCCCGGCGCCGACGTAACCGATCGCCTCGACGCCGTGCACGGCGGCATCGCCCATCTGTGCCCGCAGCTCTTCAGTCACCGCCGAGCTGGGCGTCTCTTCAATGAGCTTCTGGTGGCGACGCTGGACCGAGCAATCACGCTCGTTGAGGTGAACACACCTGCCCTGACGATCGCCCAACACCTGGATCTCGACGTGGCGGGCGCCCTCGAGCAGCCGCTCGATGTAGAGAGCGCCGTTGCCGAAGGCGGCCTTGGCCTCGGTCCCCGCCATCGTGAAGAAGTTCTCGAACTCGTCGGCCGAGCGGGCGACGCGCATGCCCTTGCCGCCGCCGCCGGCGGCCGCCTTGATCATGACCGGGAAGCCAATCTCCTGGGCCGCTTTGCGTGCAGCGCGCGGGTCGCTTATCGCATCTTCGGTTCCGGGGATCACCGGGACCCCGGCTTCGGCCATCGTGCGGCGCGCGGCGACCTTGTCGCCCATTTGGCGGATCTGCTCTGCCGTCGGCCCGATGAACACGAGGTCGGAGGCCTCGCAGATTTCGGCGAACTCGGCATTCTCGGCGAGGAACCCGTAGCCGGGGTGAATCGCATCGGCGCCGGTTATCTCAGCCGCAGCGATGATGCGTGGGATGTTGAGGTAGCTTTCCTGGGCCGGCGGTGGCCCGATGCATATATCCTCGTCCGCGAAACGCACGTGCAGCGACTCGCGATCGGCCTCCGAGTGCACGGCTACGGTTGGGATACCGAGCTCGCGGCAGGCGCGTATGACGCGGAGTGCAATCTCCCCGCGATTAGCGATCAGGACTTTCTGGAACAAGGCTGTCCACTCAGTCGGGCTTGACGCGGAAAAGGACCTGACCGTACTCGACGGGCTCGGCGTTCTCCACAGCGATCTCGACGATCGTCCCCCCGACTTCCACCTCCAACTCGTTCATCAACTTCATCGCCTCGAGAATACAGAGCGTCTGGCCGACCTTCACGTGATCACCGACTTCGACATACGGGTCCGCGTCCGGAGCCGGCGCGCGATAGAAGGTACCGACCATCGGCGAGGTAACCTCCTCGAGAACCGCCGCCTCGGCCGGCGCGGCAGCCGGGCCCGATGCTTCGGCCGGCGAAGCGGCGGCCGCCGAGCCACCGGCGGCGTTGTGCCCGGCGCTGACCTGCGTCGGCACGGGGCCCACCGCGTTTCCTCCCATCACGACCGATGGGCTTTTCGAGATACGGATCTTCGTGGCCCAGCGTGAGATCTCAAGCGTGTCGATGTCGCTGGACTCGACGGTCTCGATTAGGCGCTTCAAGAATGCCAAGTCGATCATGAGGAGACGCGCTCCAAGTACTTGTTCTCGCGCCGGTCGACTTTGACCACGTCGCCGACATCGATGAAGAGCGGCACCTGAACGACGGCGCCGGTCTCGAGCTTGGCCCGCTTCGTGCCACCCTGCGCGGTGTCGCCCTTGACGCCGGGCTCCGTATCGGCAACCTCCAACTCGACGAAGAACGGGATCTCGACTGAGATGGGCTCACCGTCACGGGTAAGA
>JBDHKT010000219.1:0-4473 GCA_039586255.1 Gemmatimonadota bacterium
GAAGGCCAGGCCATAGTGAGCGGCGGCTGAATGTCGCCCGCTCGCGATGGCCTGCTCATAGAATTTCAGCGCCTCGTCGGGCATCCCGATGTGAGTGTAGATAACGGCCATCTGCTCCATTATCTCGGGATCGTCCGGGCGCTTGCGCAACGCCAGGCGAAACGACGTGAGAGCCTCGTGGTACTTCTCCTGGCCCGCGAGCTTCAGTCCTTCTCGGAAGTAGTCGGGAGGCTCGCCGAGGCCTCTCTCACGTCGCGAGAATGGCCACCATCCCATGCCCTTGAACCCCGAGCCGCCGCGGCGGCTCTGCACGTCGGCTCAGCCCGCGCGCCCGCCGGCAATCGCGTTGTAGACGGACGCCAGGATCCAGCCACCGACGAAGCCGTAGATCAGGCCCCAGACGAGAGCGAGGATCGCACCGACGAAGCTCCAGCTGTATCCGAAGTACACGGCCGCCAAGGTCGTGATCGTGTAACCGGCACCGAACCACATCGAGAACAGGGTGGCCACGAAGCCTGCCAACCCCACCACCACACCACACGCAAGGCCGAGCGCCTTTGCATTCAGTTTCATGGGACCCTCCTTCGGAGATGACGGCGCACTGTTGAAAACATGGTAGCGCCTGCCAACCAGCTACGCAACGCGCCAATGCCGGGTTCGCCTGAGGCCTACCGGCTCAACTCTTCTTGCCAGGCTTCACGACGACGACGGGGTCGCTCTTGCGTTCTGCCACCGCCGTTCCTCCTTCCGCAGCAACGACCGTGAGGCCTGCACATTCGGCCTCATCGAGGTCGACGTCGGCCGCGTCGAACAGCACCAGGCGGCCGCCTGTAGTCACGTGTCGGGCCGCAGCCGCCACGAGCTCGCGATTCGCTCCGGGCGCGATCGCCACGCCCCGCAACCTGTGCTCGACGAGGGGGAACCGCCCGTCGGAGAGAACGCGACTGATGCCGTGCTGTTCAGTCAATTCATCAGGTGTGGTGCGGACGACGATTACTTCCAGCTCGGGCGCCAGTTCGACCACTGCGACTGCCGAATGCGCCAGTCGCTCATCGAGCAGCAGGTAGTCCCTTTCATCCGCTAAGCCGCTCAGCGCGACGATCTTCAGTGCGAGGTCCTCACCCTCGAAAGCCGGGCGCGGAGCCCCGGGCGTCCCCGGGTCACGCCTCAGGTCTGCGACACCGTTCTCGACAGGGTAGTCGTGCCGGCAGTTGGGGCATCCCAGCCAACCACGTTTGACGCGGCGCTCCTCGACCTCCTCAACGAGCAGCACCAGCCCGAAGGCCGGGCCGCAACGCGGACAGGTGAGCAGATCCGTCAGCTCAAAGTACACGCTGTACTTCGGCCAACGCCCAGCGGGTGAGGATGTCGCTGGCCAGCTTGATGTCCTCCTTGCGCGAGTCTTCGTCCGGGCGGTGGCTGATTCCTCGCAGGCTGGGGATGAAAAAGAGGCCGGCGGGAGCGACGTGGGCTACGCTCATGGCGTCGTGGGCTGCCATCGACACCATGCGCATCCATTCGACGTCCGCCTTCTTGCAGATCTCCTCGAAGCGCGAGGTTACCTCCTCCGACATGGGCATCGGACGCACATTCGAGATCGGGAGCATCTCGAGGCCTACACCGGGCGCGCGTGGGCCCGTCGTGGCCACCAGTTCCTTGAGACGCCGGGCGACCTCGTCTTGGTCACGGTCGGTTGGGCCCCGGTGCTCGATGATCGCCCACGCCTGATTCGGGATGACGTTGGCAACGCCGGGCGCGACGCCCATTGCTCCGCAGGTGATGACCCCGTTGTTCACGCCGCGAACGAGCTGCGGCAGGCGACCGACCATCCCGGCGATGGGAACCAGGGCGTCGCGCCGCTCCCGCATCGGTGTCGTACCGGCGTGGTTGATCTCACCCATGCTCTCCAGGCGCCAGCGCCTGATCCCGGACACGTGTGTGACGAGCCCGACTCGCTTGCCGGCGTCGATCAACTGCCGCCCCTGTTCGATGTGTGCCTCGGCGTACACCGCGATTTCGATCGGCGGCTTGTAGACGAACCTCGGCACCAGCTCGCCGGTCTCCCGGCTACGCCTGAGCTTCTTCTGCAACCCGCGCTCCGCCAGAACGTCCGCCAGCATGACACCGTCGCGGTCGCGCAGCAGCGGCTCCTCCTCGGGAATCTTGCCGGCGAAGGCACGGGAACCCCACAGCCCGTTCCCAAATCGGTGGCCCTCTTCATCGGCCCAGATCGCCACCGCAACCGGTGCGTTGCGATGCTTCTGCAGAACCTTCTGCATTGCCACCAGCGCGCCGGCGACGCCCAGCGCGCCATCGAGCCAGCCTCCGTTGGGAACGCTGTCCAGGTGAGATCCCATCACGACGTAGGGCCCCGGACCATCACCGTTCACAAGGAACGTGTTGCCGGCCTGGTCGCGAACGCTCTTAACGCGACGGGAGCGCGAGAACGCCGTGGCGGCAGCCGCATGCGCCTTGTCCTCCCAGTCGCTCAGGCCGAGCCGCGTGATCCCTTCTTTGATGGCGCTGATCGCCCTGAACTTCTTCAAGTGCTGATGTATCATGATCCGTTCACCCGGTCGCAGGAGGCCTCGCTCGCGCCTCCACCCCATCCCGCACCCGGAGCTCGCCGGTCAAATCCGGCGCCCTGCCGGGTTCGCTCTGATAACGATCTCCTCTACCGCGACGCCTTCAGGTTGTGCTAATGCGAAGAACACGGCCTCGGCGACGGCACCCGGCTCGAGCATCTCCGCCCTTGAGGGTAGATCGGCCCGGCCGGCGGGATCGAATCGATCCCACATCGGGGTATCCACCGCCGACGGCTCGATCCAAGTCGTTCTCAGCCCGGTGCCACGCAACTCCTCGACCAGAACCTCGTGCAACCCACGCAGGCCGAACTTAGAGGCCGAGTATGCGGCGTTGCCCGGGAAGGCCCTGCGGCCCGCCACCGACCCTACGTTCATGATGTGCCCGGAGCCGCGGGCGAGCATGCCGGGCAGGCAGACGCGGATCAACTCGAACGGCGCCCGCAGATTGACCGCCAACAGCCGCTCGAAAACCTCGCTCCCGGTTTCCTCGAACGGCGCCAGCTCGAAGAACCCCGCGTTGTTGACCAGGACATTGGGTCCAGAGTCCCAAAGTTCCTGCAAGCGGTCGGGGAACCGGTCGATGAACCGCCGCTCGGTAATGTCACCGACGAGTGTCCGGGCGTCGAGCCGTGCCGCCAGCTCTTCTAACGGTTCCGACCTACGACCGATCACCAACATCTCCGCACCGGCGAGCGCCAGTCGCTCCGCCAGCGCGCGGCCGACGCCGCCGGTCGCCCCCGTCAGCACGACCTTTACAGCCGATAACTCGTCTCCCATCATCGTTACGCGCTGAAGGAGTGAGAAGCGACGAGCCGCAGGAACTCGTCCCTGGTCCGCTGGTCGCTGCGGAAGACCCCCTGCACCGAACTGGTGATCGTCCGCGAGTTCTGCTTCTCGACCCCGCGCATCATCATGCAGAGGTGGGCGGCCTCGATCACCACGCCAACGCCCTTTGGCTGAACTGCGTCCTGGATCGCCCGCGCTACCTGATCCGTGAGGCGCTCCTGGACCTGCAACCGCCGGGCAAAGACCTCCACTATCCGCGGTAGCTTGCTGAAACCGATGATTCTACCGTCGGGTATGTAGGCGATGTGCACCTTGCCGTAGAACGGCAGCAGATGGTGCTCGCACATCGAATAGAGCTCGATGTCCTTCACGATGACCATCTCGTCGTGATCGGCCTCGAAGACCCCGTCCCCGATGACCTCCTCGACGCTCATCTCGTAGCCACGCGTCAGCCACAACAAAGACTCCTCGACCCGCGCCGGCGTGTCGCCGAGACCCTCACGCTCCGGATCTTCGCCGAGCAGCTGCAGTTGCGCCCGGATCAGCTCCCGCAGACGCTGCTGGTCTCCGGAAAGCCTGATTGCGCCTCCTCGCTCCACCCTCGAATCTCTGTTGCCCGACATCATCTCGATCCTTCATTCCCACGGTACTCCACCAGGTTGCGCTCGGATTCCGAGACCACCACACGCTCCAGCATCCCACCCGGCAGAACATCAGCGAGTCGACGCCAGATCTGCACCGCGATGTTCTCCGCCGTCGGGATTACACCCTCCAGCCACGGAACGTCCGCATTGAGATTCGCGTGATCCACATCCTCGAGCACTACCTCCTCGACCGTCTTCTTCAGCCGCTTCATGTCGAACACGTAACCCGTTCTCGGATCCACTTCACCTCTGACCGTCACCTCGAGGCCGTAGTTGTGGCCGTGACCGCTCGGGTTGTTGCAGAGACCGTATACTTCCCGGTTCTCTTCGTCCGACAGGTTGGGATTGTGCAGGCGGTGGCCGGCGCTGAAGTGGAGCCGCCGTGTCACACGGACGATGGGCATAGGTTAGCTAGCTCACAGGCAGCCGGGGAAAACGTTGCCAGAGCCCGGCAAGTT
>JBDHKT010000220.1:0-5656 GCA_039586255.1 Gemmatimonadota bacterium
CCGATCGCTACGGCGGCGCATCTCAGTTCGCCGAAGCGCTTACCAGCCCGAGCGCCGCCGTGGCGCTTGCTGAGGGCCGAGCCGCACGCACCGGCAGCGAGGCCGCGCAGCAGACGCGCCGGCCGCGGGCACTAGCAGGCTGGCGGATCACAGCCGGTTGGCTCGTCGCGTCCCTCGCAGTGATCGCCGCGCTCTGGGGGTGGCTGCGGCCAGCGCCCGAGCCTCAACTGGCCCGCTTCGTCGTGGCGCTCCCCCCCGACCAGGGCCTGGTAGCCGGCCATGCCGGAACGACTGTCGCCGTTTCGCCGGACGGTGCGCGCTTCGTGTACGTCGGCGACTGTAGGGGTGAGCGTTGCCTGTTCGTTCGAGAAATCGGCGAACTCGAGGCCAAGCTGTTGCCAGGAACGGAGGGCGCTCGCGGCCCCTTCTTCTCACTCGATGGCCGATGGGTCGGGTTCAGCGCCGAAAACAAGCTCAAAAGAATCGCTCTGGCGGGAGGCTCGCCGCTAACAATCACGGAAGCCCCGTCGCTACGTGGAG
Organism: Gemmatimonadota bacterium; assembly: GCA_039586255.1. Taxonomy (GTDB): domain Bacteria; phylum Gemmatimonadota; class Gemmatimonadetes; order Palauibacterales; family KS3-K002. Next base: position 541 of record JBDHKT010000220.1, read on the forward strand.
CGACATGGACCGTCGATGACATCATCGTCTTCGCTGCGACGACGGAATCCGCTCTCTGGAAGGTCCGGGCCGCTGGGGGGGCGGCGGAACCGATCACCCAGATCGATACCGACGAGGATGAGATCGCCCACCGCTGGCCGGAAGCGCTGCCGGGCGGAAAGGCCGTCCTCTTCACCATCTTCAGGAAATCTAACCTGGACCCGAGCATAGCCGTGCTCTCGCTCGAGACGGGCGAACTCGAGCCACTGCTGGAGGGCGCGACCCACGCCCGCTACGCGAAGACCGGGCACCTGCTCTGCGGCACAGCGGAGGGTGCCTTGCTGGCGGTGCCGTTCGACCTGACAAGACTCCAGGTCACGGGACCGCCCGTCTCGATCCTCGATGACCTGGCGGTCAGGGCCGTGATTGGTGGCGCTGAGTTCTCGGTCTCCGATGACGGAACCCTGGTTTACCTCTCCGGCACTATCGGGGGGAGCAATCTTGTGCTGGTGGACCGCCAGGGGGTGCAGCAGCTCCTGGTCGAAGAAGTGTTCGTGCCGCAGTCCCCACGCTTCTCACCCGACGGCCGACGACTTGCCCTGACGACTCAGCGGGCCGGCACACAAGACGTCTATGTCTTCGATTTGAGCTCCCGAACGTTCTCGCGGCTGACCTTCGAGGGGGAGAACTACTACCCGGAGTGGTCACCGGACGGCACGCGCGTCCTGTTCTCTTCGGTGCGGAACGGAACCCGGCAGCGCGACCTGCTCTGGAGATCGGCGGACGGCAGCGGAGAGGCACAGCCGCTGCTCTCGCTCGAAGGCGAGCAGTGGGAGGGTCTCCTTTCACCCGACGGGAGTTGGCTGGTCTACAGGGAGGTGGGCGATGAGACCGGCCGGGACATACTCGCGGTTCACCTGGACGATGAGCGCAACCCGCGACCCCTCGTCCGAACGCCGTTCAACGAGAGAGCGATTGCCCTCTCACCGAATGGGCGCTGGCTCGCCTACGTGTCGGATGAGTCGGGCGACGATGAGGTCTACGTGCTCCCCTTCCCCGAGGCGGGTGGGCGCTGGATGATCTCTTCCGGCGGTGGCCGAGAACCGGTCTGGTCGCCTGACGGTAGCGAGATCTTCTACCGCAGCGGTGAGAGGCTCATCTCGGTATCCGTAGAAACGGAACCGGCCTTCAGCATCGGGACTCGAGAGGTCTTGTTCGAATGGCCGTTACGGTCGTACCCGAACGCAGCCGCCTACGATTTCCACCCCGACGGAGACCGGTTCGTTATGATGACCACCGGCGAGGGATCGACTAGCCTAGTTGTCGTCCTCAATTGGTTCGAGGAATTGCGGCGTCGCATGAACTAGCACCCAGGCCCACGCTTCCTACCCCGAACTCCATCACTCAACTTCGCTCAACAGGCGCTCGAGCTGCGATTCGAGCTCGCCCGTACCGACGTCCTCGATCTCGAGGGGCAGGCCGAGATAGGAGGCAATGCCCTCAGCCTTATGCAACAGGATGGCATCGGGGGCCTGGCGCAGGAAAGTCACCGAGGTGAAGCCGGCGAAGAGCTTCGCCTTGAGCGAAGGAGCGCGGCCGAGCCCCATCTCGCGGACCACTACTTCCTCCCAATCCCGAACCAGGAAATCGGTGAGGAAGTAGGTCGTCGGGCGCTGCTCGGCGAGGCTTGAGAACCGGCGGCCGCAGAAGATCTCGTAGCAGTGCTCGCCGGCCAGCCGTTCCGCCCGGTGACGTTCCAACACCCGGTCGAGCTCGCCGGCGGTGCCGCAATCGCCGTAGACTACGATCACCTTTCGATAGCCACCACGAATCCGCTCGAGATGCTCATCGACCGCGGCAACGATACTCGCCGGCTGCATGTGGTAGGCCGCCGGAACCCCGTACAGGTCGGCCTGCCAGCCTCGCTCGGCGAGTATGCGGCGCACGTCGGCGGCCAGCGCGCCACAGACCACGAGCGCGACCGGCGCGGGCCGGGACGCCGGCGTCACGGAGTACCCTCGATATCGGGGAACGTCAACGAGGCCATGAAGGTGTCATTGAAGTCCGGGTGCGCGGACAGCTCCACGTACTCGGTGTGGAACGGTATCTGGAAAGCGACCCCTCGCTCTCTGAACGAGATCAACGCCGCCTTGGCTCCTTCGATGGCGGCATTGCCGACGCTGCGCACGGCGCTATCGCAGACCGGCGGCACGAGCCCCAACGTGCGGGCGCTTCCTGGATCGAGAGCCGCACCGAACGAGCCGGCGAGGAAGACATCGGCCAGCTCGCGCGGCTCGACGCCTTCGTGGTTTAAGACGATACGGACTGCGGCGGCCACCGCGGCGATCGCCGACTGCAGCTCGCGAATATCGTGCTGGCCGATGTAGATGCCGTCGGCCAGTCGGAAGGCCCGCGCGCCATCGATCTGCTCGAGGCGGTCGACCAGCGCGTTGCCGGCCAGCTGGTCGGCGGAACCGAGGCGGCCGCTGCGGTCGAGCAGCCCGGCGCGGCGCAGTTCGGCGACTGCGTCGACCAGGCCGGAGCCGCACACACCTCTCGGCACCCGGTCGCCGATCACTTCCAGCTCCACCTCCGGGCGAAGCCGCACCCGGGCGATCGCGCCGTCGACCGCGGGCATGCCGCAACGGACTCCGCCGCCCTCGAAGGCGGGCCCGGCGGGCGCCGAAGCGACGACGACCCTCCCATCGCAGCCGAGTGCGACCTCTGTGTTCGTGCCGAGATCGATGAGCAGGCGCGGCCGATCGCCCCGCACCAGGTCGGTGGCGTGCAGGCCCGCCACCGTGTCGCCGCCAGCGTAGGCGCCGATCATCGGGAAAGACTGCAGGCGCGCCTGCGGATGGACCGCCAGCTGCGGACCGCGGCGATCCTTCGCCTCGGTATCGAAACGGGGGTCGGCTGCCGCCACGTCAAGCGGCTGATGGAAGACCGTTTGGAATGGCGCCACGGACAGCGGATAGGGGTCTACGCCGAGCAACAAGTGCAGCATGATGGAGTTGCCCGCCACCACGCACTCGTAAACGCCTGCAGGCGCGACACCGGCAGCCACGCAGAGCCCGGCGACCAGCTCGTTCATCGTGTCGACGGCCATGCCCTGAAGCTCGAGTGCGCCGCCGGGGCGCGAGCGGGCGTAGGCGGCCCGGCTGATCACGTCGGCGCCGGCGGCGACCTGGCGGTTCACGATGCTGGCGGACGCAGCCACGGCGCCATCGACCAGATCGATGAGGGCACCCACCACCGTCGTCGTTCCGAGGTCGAAGGCGATGCCGTAAGGTCGCGGCACCCGATCGCCGGTGATGACATCGAGCTGCCGGTCACCACAGACGATCGCCTTCGCGGCGCCACGATCGTCGCCGGACTCCAGCTCTTCTATCCTCAGCCGCGGCTCCACCGCGATCGCGCGCTGGATCCCTTCGACGACGGAACGGGGATGTTCGGCGGGAGCGGGCACGTGGCAGGCGACGTCGCCAGCGAGCTCGGCCCGGCAAGCCAGCCTCCAGCCGCCGGCGAGCTCGTCCGCGGTAATGTGCTGGGAGTCTTCCGGCGATGCGGGGACGCTGCCCTCCAGGATCCTGACCCTGCAGAGTCCACAGGTCCCGTAGCCACCGCAGGTGGAATCGACGGAGGCCCCGGCCCAGTGCGCGGCCGCCAGGAGCGTCGTACCCGGCGCTACCCGGGCCTCACGTCCCGAGGGCTGGAAGCGCACCCGGAGTTCCGGCGGCCCCATGACCCTCAGTGGCCTCCCCCGCCCGGTTTACCCTCCCGATGCAGGCGGATCCACTCCTTCGCGAAACGGTCCAGCCCGAGGGTTACCTCGGCGGCGCGCACCATCCGCAGCAACCGTGGAGACAGAGGATTGGCGATGGCGCAGGTGAGGCCGGCGTGCATCGCCATGGCCAGGAAGGCGGCGCCGAGCTCATCGCGATCGGGCAGGCCATTACGTTCGTGCCGAGCTCCTGCCGCACGACCCGCATCGTCTCCAGCGCCACCACGCCCGCCTGCGAGTCAACGCCCACCGACATAACCAGGGGGTCGATGACGACGTCTTCGGGCGCGATTCCGAGCTGCACCGCCCGGTCGACGATGCGCCGGGCTGCTTCCAAGCGGTCGCGCGGGTCCGATGTGATGCCCTCGGCACCGTGGGCAAGGCCAACTACCGCCGCATCGCGATCGCGGACCAGCGGCAGCACCCGGTTGATGCTGTCCTCCTCGGCCGTCACCGAGTTGACCAGCGGCTTTCCATGGCACACGTCCAGAGCCGCTTCCAGCGCCGCCGGCATGGCCGAATCGATGCAGAGCGGCACATCGACCACCTCCTGCACCGCGGCCACGACTTCCGGCAGGACGCGAACCTCTTCCACTCCTGAAGCCCCGACGTTGAGGTCGAGCATCCGGGCACCGGCCTGCACCTGGGTGACCGCGTCGGATCGTACCGTGCTGTAGTCGCCGCGCCGCAACTCATCGGCCAGCTCCGGCCTGCCTGTAGGATTGATTCGCTCACCGATGATGACGAACGGGTGGCCCGGCCCGATTACTACCGAGCTCTCGGCCGATCGCAGCCTCGTCTCCACCCGTACCTCCCCGCTCAATCGATCAGGAACAGGGCGAGCTCGGTCGCGCTCGCCGCGTCCGGCGCGTACCCATCGGCGCCGATCTCGTCGGCCCACTCCTGGGTGACGGGCGCGCCGCCGACGATCACCCTGACGCCGGGGCGGAGGCCGGCACTTTCGATGGCTTCGACCGCGTTCTTCTGCTGCGGCATCGTCGTGGTGAGCAGCGCGCTCAGGCCGACGATGCAGGGGCTCAGCTCCCGGGCGGCCGCGACGATCTGGTCGACCGGCACGTTCTTGCCCAGGTCGTGCACGTCGAAGCCCACCGTCTTGGCCATCGCGCCGACGATGTTCTTGCCGAGGTCGTGGAGGTCCCCCTGCACGGTGGCCAGCACGAGTTTGAAGGAAGGTGCTCGAGCCTCCTGGCTCTCGAGCAGCGCGGGCTCGACGAGCTCGCTGCAGCGCGCGAAGATGTCGGCGGCGACAACCACCTCGGGCAAGAAAGCTTCGCCGCACTTCCACCGGCGCCCCAGCTCGAGCATCGCCTCGGCGAGCCCCGACTCGAGGAC
>JBDHKT010000221.1:0-7483 GCA_039586255.1 Gemmatimonadota bacterium
GCGATAGTTCATCGGTGGCTTCCCTCTCTTGGCCGAGAACGGAGGAACACGAGGGCATCCCAGGTCACCTTTCCTTTTCCGGGATGCTGTTGCACTTAGTATATGAATCCGCGCGGCCTAACACGCGCAAGGAACTGGCGGCCGCGGTGGGTGGCGCTAATATGAGCGCTAGCAAGCATCTTGCTCTTCGCTACACCCGACTCGCCCTGCGGGCGGGTCGCGTCGCAGCTCAAGCACAGAGTCGTTAGGCGGCAGACGGAGGTAGAAGATGGGGAATCCGTTGACTGGTCCTGCGAAGGGTACTGTCGAAGAGCTCCTTGAGCAGGTCGACAGTATCCAAGTGTCCGCCGAATCCTCCTCGGTCGAGGCTTGGGAGCTATGGGTCCCCAACGAGCTCACGCTCAATGGGGAGCAGGTCGTCCAAGACGTGGCGATGGCGATCGTTTGCGATCGTCTGCTAGGAAAGGGCTTCTTCCCCGACGGTTTCCGGCCTGGCGAGGGTGGCCGTTTGTACTCGTACCGCTGGGAAGGCCTAGTATAGAGGCATCAGCCGCCTAGCATTGCGATAGGTGGCGCTTGACAACTTTCAGGGGAGATTCGCGTTGGATGATCTCACCACACTGCCAAACATTGGCCCGGCCTTAGCCGTTAAGCTCCGAGAGTCAGGGATAGCTTCATACGACGACCTTGCCAAGCTGGGGAGTGTAGGTGCAGTGCTCCGAATTGCACGAGGGAGCAAGGTGGTCCGCTACAACATGCTTTATGCGTTGGAGGGTGCGATCCGAGGGGTTCGGTGGCACTCAATTCCGAACGACGAGCGCGCCAAGCTGAGAGAGGCGTTGGAGCAGGCCCAGGCACAGTAAGACCAGAGGCGTTAGTCGCGCCGCCTAACAAGCGTTTGCAGCCTGCGCTTCAGCAGCTGCAGCGCTGATCCGGTGGACGGCTGTGATGCATTAACGTGGAGATTGAAATGCTTCCCGAGGAGCTTCGAGGGCTTGTTCGGCATATGGAGTGGGCGGACGCGGTCGTCTGGAGATCGGTGTTGGCGTTACCGCAGGCGCATTCCGACACCGGCATGCGGGAGTGTCTCCACCACGTGCACGTTGTGCAGTGGGCGTACCTTCACATCTGGCGCGACGAGCCGATAGATATGCCGGACGTATCGAGCTTCGAAGATCTACGTGCCATCCGTGCATGGGCTCGCGAGTGTTACAGCCAGGCGCTCGAGTACCTCGATAGTCTTGAGGCGGAGATGCTCGAGCGGCAGGTTCGATTTCCCTGGGCCGAGCAGCTGGTGGAGCGCTTTGGCAGTGCAAAATCGGCCACGCTTGCTGAGACGATCCTTCAGATCACCTCCCACACGACGTATCACCGGGGCCAGATCAATACGCGACTTCGCGAACTCGGAGGGGAGCCTCCCTTGGCCGACTTCATCGCCTGGATCTGGATGGGCAAACCCAACGCTAAGTGGGAGGGTCATCCTGCCGCCTAAGAAGCGTTTGCAGCGGGACGGCGTCATCGGCATGGCCAGATTGACGAAGCAACAGTCCAGGGAACGATGGGCACAACTCCGTGCGCTAGTCTGTGACTGGGATCCCATTGGGGTCATGGACGACCCGGATTGGCCACGGGACGAATACGACTGTCTGCTGGGTCCGCTCCTCAGGCATCTTGAAGGCGGAGCGAGCGAAGCTGAGTTGGCAGCGTTCCTCAGCGAGCAGATCGAGGGTCATTTCGGGCTCGACCCTGCGTACTACGATTATCCAGCAGTCGCAGCCAAACTGCGGAACTGGTATGACGAGAGTTGGCCGGACTCAAATTCCTGACGTCGGCGTGGCCCGAGTAGGACGCCGTCGAACAACGGCATGCATCGCCGTACTCGTGGGAATCGCTGCGATGGGCGCGTGTACGTCGGCCGGCGAGTCGTCCGCCTCGGTCGAGGTGTCGGACAGCGCCGGTGTGACGATTGTTGATAGCCACGAGCCCAAATGGGGGGAGGGCGAGGCTTGGTTCGTGTCTTCTGAACCGCAAGTGACAATAGGGTTGTTGGATGGACCCAGAGAGTACGAGCTCTTCGATATCTCAGCTGCAGCCCGTCAATCCGACGGAGACTTTGTGGTCGCTGACGGTGGGGCGCGTGAGGTCCGACTCTATGACCGTGACGGCACGTTCGTAAGAACACTTGGCGGTCCTGGGTCGGGGCCCGGCGAGTTCCAGGATCCTGCGCAAGTATTGGTCACGGCCGCCGATTCCGTGATCGTGTGGGACGACGCCAACTATCGGATCACTCGATTCGACTCTGCCGGTGCGTTCGTAGGCGTCCAGTCGGTGGACCGTGGCAGGATCGCCAAAGCGATCGAACCGCCTCTCTACCCGGGGACGGCGGTACTATTACGGGACGGTGAAATCCTGGTTCGCCTAATCGAAAAGACCAGAGACTTCGCGCCTGGCATGTTCCGCCCGCGCAGCGGGGCGTTGAGGGTGACCGCGGACCTCTCGCGTATCGATACGCTGATGTTCTTCGGAGGCATCGAGCAGGTATACGTTCGTGCCCCGTGGGGCCAGACGCCCGTTGTTCCCGCGTTCGCAAAGAGGACCTTGATCACCGTGCAGGCGACGCAATCCAGAGCTTGCATCGGCGATCAGGAGGGGCCGGAGGTTGCCTGTTTCGGGCCCGACGCGTCGCGGGCCGTGCTACGCTGGACGTCGGAGCCCGCGCCGGTAACGGAGCAGGAGGTCGCCACTTGGCACGACACGACCATCGCACTGTACACGCAGAAGATGAGTGAGGATGTAGCACGCCAGGTCCTGGCTCAGGTAATCGTTCCGACGGTTCGTCCACATTATTCTCGGCTGATGCTCGATCGAGTCGGCAATCTTTGGGTAGAGCGGGGCCCGGTGAACGGTGCCGCACAGGGATCGGTTGATTACATCGTGTTCGACCGGGCAGGTGTGCTACTCGGGATTGTTGCTCTTCCAACTATCGAGGTTCTGGAGATAGGCGACGACTACGTCATGGGTGTCTATCGAGATGAGCTCGAGGTCGAGTATCTGCAGGTGCACGAAATCGTGAAGCAGTCGGCCAGCCGCTAGCGCCTCTCAGCCTTGCGGCGCGCGAACTTGAGCCCCGACCACGTCGCGTCGATCGCGCAGATCTTGTAGTCGACCAGCCCGTTGGCCAGGCCGATCCGGCGCACGTCGTTCTGCGTGAGGTCGGTCGAGACACCCGACGCCTGCTTGGGCCAGGCGATCCACATCCCGCCGTCGCCGACCTTCGTCGCCATCGCCGCGATCCGGCGGTCCAGCTCCGCCCGCGACTTCGTGAACCAGATGATCAGATCGGCCGAGCAGAGCCGGCGTCGCAGCGTCACGCCCTCCGGCATCGCGCCCAGCGTTTTCTCGATATCCGCCGGCGAACCGACCAGCGAAATCCTATAGCCCGCCTTGATCCCCAGCTTCTTCACGAGCGGCGTTCCGGAGTAGCCGGCCAGGTTCGACGCGGGGACGGCGGGCTCGACCGGCGGGTGGGTGATGGCGTGCTTCAGCGAGCTACGTATCCGTCGCCACGTGGTGTACTCGGCATCCGGCAGTAGCTTCTTGATTCCTGCCACCTTCTTTGCATCGCCTCCCACGAACACGATCGGTATGTGACGTGTCGTATTCGAACCGCGGATGCCCAGCGCCACGTCACGGCCGTGCGACGGGATCCGGCTCAGGTCGATGAGCACGGCGTCTGGAGGGTTCCGCCGCAGCTCCCTGAGCGTCTCCGGCGTGACCTGTGCGTGGTTCACGATATAACCGGCGGCTCGTAGCGTCACCGCCCGGTCGCGGGACTCTCCGGCGTTCCAGTGAACCAGTCGTACCCTTCGCTTCGTCATGGCGTCCTGCGCTACGATCCGTTCGCTGCACGACCTCGTCTTGCATGCGTCGGAGATCATTCTGTAGAGCGCCGACCGCGTCTGCAAGGTCGTCGAGCCTTTCTCACGCTCTCCGGTTCCTTAGATTGTCATCACTCTGAGATCCGCGGTCGGGCCGCTCCCCCCACAAGCAGTCGATGTGGGGTCCGCCAAGCGGACAACACGACGGTAGCCCCTATGAAGATCAAGCTGAGCAGTGTCATGGTCGACGACCAGGACAAGGCCCTGAAGTTCTACACCCAGATCTTAGGCTTCGCGAAGAAGGAGGACATCCCGGTGGGCGAAGCCCGATGGTTGACCGTCGTCTCGCCCGAAGCGCCGGACGAAGTCGAGTTGGTCCTCGAGCCCAACAGTAATCCCGCCGCCAAGACCTACCAGCGAGTGCTCTTTGAGCAAGGGATACCTCTGACCGCGTTTCATGTTGAGGACATCCAGAGCGAGTACGAGAGGTTGCAGCAACTAGGTGTCGTATTTCTTTCGGAACCTAGAAATATGGGGACGGCAACCTTCGCTGTATTTGCGAATCGTCCGAGAGACTTCGTGGATGCTAGGCGTCCTGGAGGCTGTACGGCAGTTGGCATTGCCGGACTGGTACGTTGGCGGCGGAGCAATTCGGAACCTTGTCTGGGATTACCTCCATGGGTACGCGGAGCCGTCATGGCTTGCGGATGTGGACGTGGCGTATTTCGACGCCACCAATACAGGCCGTGAGTGTGACAAGCGTGAAGAAGAGAGGCTCCGGCGCGTGCTGCCTGGGATACGATGGGATGTCAAGAACCAGGCGGGTGTTCATGAGTGGTTCGAGGAGTGCTTCGGCTACACGGTCCCGCCGCTATCTTCGACGCGTGAGGCAGTAGCGACCTGGCCTGAAACTGCGACGGCCGTAGCAGTCAGACTAACGCGCTCGGACGAGATCGAAGTGTTTGCCCCGCTGGGACTAGAGGATCTGTTCGGGCTAGTTGTGCGGCACAATCCAGCGCGCGTGACGCCCGAGGTATACCTGAGGCGCGTAGCCGAGAAGAGATACACGGAGAGGTGGCCGAAGGTGCGGATAGTGCCTCCGGAGAATTCCGCCGGCTAGCGAACGTTTGCAGCTGGGCGAGTGCCGTAGCAGGTTGGAAGCGCCTAAGTAACTGGAGGTTGAAGATGTCACCTGAATCCGTTCCCGATCCCATGGAATGTGCTCGCTGCGGCTCGTCCCTAGAGTGTTGCGGAACCAAGAGGTTTCATGAAGGCACTCAGTGGGGCTTCCTTGGTGACATAGGAGAACTGTTCGAGAACAAAGAGCACTTCGATGTATACATGTGCCCGCGGTGTGGACGGGTGGAGTTGTTTGTGGACGGCGTTGGAGAGGAGTTCCGCAAGCACTGAGCCGGTTGGAATAATCCCTGCCGTGGGCGGCTGATCCTACCCTGTCACGGGAGAAGGGAGACTCCATGTTCAAGGTGGCGCTACTCCTACACATTCTGGGAGCCTCGGTTTGGACGGGGGGTCACCTGGTCCTCTCCCTGACGATCCTCCCGCGAGCGCTCCGCCGGCGCGACCCGGACGTAATTCGTGGCTTTGAAGAGGGCTACGAGCGAATTGGGCTCCCGTCACTTGCGATCCAAGTTGTCACCGGCTTGTGGCTTGCGCACCGTCTCATGCCGCGCCTGGCCGACTGGTTTTCCTTTACGACCATCGCGAGCACACATGTGGCGCTGAAGCTTCTGCTGCTGCTCCTGACGGTAGTACTGGCGATGCATGCTCGGTTACGAATCATCCCAAGGTTGAGCGAGCGAACGCTTCCAATGCTGGCCGGGCACGTGATTGCCGTGACGGTTTTAGCGGTATTGTTCGTTCTGTTAGGCGTTGGCTTTCGGACAGGTGGCCTGCTGTAACCGGAGGGGTGCTTCATGAGCGATATGCAAGTCGACATCATCAGGCTTCCGCCCATGCGAGTTGCCAGCGTCCGCGTCATCAGTGAGACGCCTGAGCGAGATGCCTGGGAGAAGATCCGCGCTTGGGCAGAGTCGAAGGGTCTGCTTTCTGACCCTGACGCTACCCCGGTGTTCGGCTTCAACAACCCGCCTCCAACGGAAGATCGCAAGGAATACGGGTACGAGTTCTGGATCCGTGTCGATCCGGATACCGAAGTAACGGACGAGCTCGAAACGAAGGACTATCCTGGAGGCCTCTATGCTGTCACGCGCTGTAGGCTGCATGGGGACCCAGATCTCTATTTGCCCATTGAACGCTGAGATAGTGAGATGGTCACCACGATTGGCGTCGTCGTTCTGATCGTCGGGCTGATCTGCTGGATCGGTCAAAGCCTGACATTCCTTGTGCCCTCCGTCGCCGTGAAGCTCGGCCTGTTGGAGTCCGAAGAGGAGATGGATCCGACCTTACACATCATTGAGGCAAGGGCTCTCGGCCTGAACGACATGCTGTTGACGTGGACGCTGCCTCTGTCGGCCCTCCTGATGCTGCTCGAGCACCCGCTGTGGCCGTATCTGGCTCTGATCGGGGGCGCGATCTACACTTACTTCTCGGGGTTGATCATTCTGTCCCGCGTGTATCTGAAGCGGAGGGGCAAGAAGGTGGGTCGGCCTTCTTCAGAGCGGGCCGCGTATGTCTTCAGCGTGATCTGGATCTTGTCTTCCTTTTCGATGATCGCGCTGGCTTCGATAGAGCTGTCTACCTAGGGCCATGAACAGTCTGCCGGGATTGTCGAGCGGATCACTGATCGTGCTCTACCTACTGCTCACGCTCATCGCGGTCTTCGCGGTCATTATTCTGTGGGCTCAGATCGGTGTTATCCGAGGCAGGCCCTTCAAGAATCCAGACGGTACGAAGGACGATTGGGCGGAGCAGAAGATCTTCTACGGGATCGCCTGGGCCGATGTGGCCATTGCCTGCCCAGCCTCTCTCGTCGGACTCGTGTTGGTTTTCACGGCACCCCGCTGGGGCTTCTACACATTGGCACTGGTGAGTTTCTGGTTTCTATGGGCCAACGTCATGACAACGGTAACCAGCCTCCGGTTTGAGAGGCCGAAGATCACGCTGCAGTGGTTGATCGTCTTCCCGGCTGGGGCCGTGGTGGGTCTGGGCTACATCGTCTGGACGTTTTGTCACTTCGAAACCATCTACGGCTCATGAGGCAGCGGGGCCCCTTGGCAAGCGACGGACGGAGACCTGGGGAATGGCGCTGAGCGCATTTGACGATCAGTCGAGGACGCCTCGGGATACGGAGCTCAAGAAAACGCTCGGTCGGACGAGTGGTCTGTGGGATAAACTAAAAGACCACCTGGCATCCGAGTATCAGCCGCTATCAGAGAAGTGGACCTTCGCCGGCCAGAAATGGGGATGGTCGCTGCAGCTGAAGCAGAAGAAGCGGACCATTCTATATATGACTCCAAACGAAAGGTACTTCTCGGCGGGTTTCACCCTGGGAGAGAGAGCGGTGAGGGCCGCCCACGAGGGCGATCTGCCGGACTCGGTGCTGGCCATAATCGACAGCGCTAGGAAATACGTCGAGGGCAGGGGCGTTCGTATTGAGGTGAGGACCAAGAAAGACCTTGACAACA
>JBDHKT010000222.1:0-4430 GCA_039586255.1 Gemmatimonadota bacterium
CGGCCCGGCGAAGTTACCGGGTACTCAAATCACGGCATGGCGCTCGCGGGTTACCTGGTCGAGCGCGCCACCGGTATCCCTTTCTCCGAGTACGCCCGGGATTCGCTCTTCTTGCGGCTCGGCATGAACAGCACGAGCTATCTCGACGTCGTTGCCGCACGGCGCGCCGATCAGGCAGTGGGGCATTTGTGCGATGCCGATGGCTGCACCGCTGTGGATGAGGTCTACTCTCACCCCTACCCCGTGGGGCTTGCCTATTCGACGGCGGCGGACATGGCGCGGTTTCTCATCGTGCAGCTCAATGCGGGACGGATCAACGGTGAGTCCGTGTTGCCGGCCGCGGTAATCGGCCGAATGCAAGCCGTGCAATTCACGCACGATCAAAACATCCCCGGAATGTCGTACGGGTTCTTTAATCAGCCCGAACTCGGCTGGCGAGCGCTTACGCACGCGGGGAGCGTGCCAGGAGTACGCAGTCTGTTTCTGATCATTCCCGACGCAGGGGTCGGCTTCTATTTCGTTGCCAATGGCGGTCGTCAGAGGTTCGGTGCCGCGTTGAAGGACAGTCTGTTGGCGCGATTGCTCGATGAACGACGACAAGTTCGACCGGCCCAGCCCGTCTCGTTGAGTCCCGAGTACGTAACGCAATTCGCGGGACCGTACCAGCTCACCCAGTATGCTCACTACACCGTGGAGAAGCTCCCCGCGTTGTTCGCCATGTCGGCAGTATTGCGATCCACTGAACGCGGATCGCTCGTGCTGCCCATTGAGGGGGGACTTGAATTCGCGCCGATCGACTCTCTTCGGTTTCGCGAAATCGGCGGAGAACGGGTCGTGGTGTTCCGACGTGACAATCGGGGGCGCGTGACGCACCTGTATGGGGCGATGCCCGTCTTTGGAGCGGACTTCCCTGCGGCGTTCGAGCGCCGCCACCGGTTTGACGGCGCCCGAGTAAAGAACGAGTACATGTCATATCTATTAGGACTACCGTTGATCCTGATACTCCTCGTCTGGCCCGTGACGGCAGCCGTCGCCGCGTGGTGGGGCAAGCGAAGGAATCAACCTCGGCGTCCTGCCGACACTGGGTCTCGCACCGCCATTATTCTCGCTACCCTCTTCAGCGCGCTCTTCGCGTGGTTCGGATTCGGGTTCGTTTCACGCTCAACCAGAATGCTCATGTCCGCGACGGGGATCGTGACCGGGATGACGCCGGGGATGCGTCTGCTACTTCAGCTTCCGTATGCGTTGGGCCTGCTCGCTGCATTCGTACTTGGATTCGCGGTCGTCGCGTGGCGTCGCGGATACTGGGGTCCCGCGCGCAGGGTGTACTACTCACTGATTGCCACGATCGCGCTGCTGGTGGTGGCGTTCCTCGTCAGGTGGAACTATTTGCCGCCTGTATGGCGCTAGGATGCTGGGCGGCTCCCTACGACGTTACGCGAGGAGAGGGGAGATGAGAGCATTGGGTCGGGGACAACTGGCGGCGATAGCCCTCTTTGGACTGGCGACCTGTTGCGCCGTCCCGGAGAGATGCCAGGCCCAAGTCACAGTCGACTCGGTAATCAAGATAACCAATATCGAGAACGCGTATCCATCCTGGTCACCGGACGGTTCCCGACTGGTCTTTCAATCAAACAGATCCGGACACTGGGTTCTATACACCATGAATGCCGATGGGTCGGATGTCACGGCACTGACCGAAGGCCAATTCCGGTCTGTCGGCCCCGTCTGGTCGCCGGACGGTACTCTCATTCTCTACGTCTCGAACGCTGAAGGCGCATGGGAGGATCTCTGGGTCGTTCGCCCCGATGGTACAGGCAAGAGAAATGTGACGAACACGCCGTCGGTGAACGAGAGCCATCCGCACTGGGGGCCGGAGGGTCGGAGGATCATCTTTAACGCCACCTCAGATGTCACACTCGAGGGAAACGAAGAGGTCTACGAGATGGACCTCGATGGATCGGATCTGAGGAAGCTCACCGCCTACGATGGTTGGGACACCTATGCGTTTGTGTCGCCCGATGGCGCGCGAATTGTCTGGCGACGGGTCCTGACGACGGGCGAGTCGTGGCGCGAAGGCTGGAATTCCGAAATTTTCGTGATGAATCGGGACGGTACCGAGATTCGAAACCTCAGTCGCCACCCGTCGTTCGACGGTTACCCCACTTGGTCCCCCGATGGCTCTCAGGTACTCTTCTCCTCTGACCGATCCGGGACGTTCCAGCTCTATGTGATGGATGCGGACGGCTCGAACGTGCGGCGACTGATCGAAAGCCCCGGCGAAGACGTACGCCCCTCTTGGTCCCCAGATGGAACGAGGATTGCCTTCAATCGTGACAGAGACGGCTCGACCGAGATTCTCATCGCTCGCTTGACGCCGGGGTCGTACTGAGGATCGGGCTGACACCCATCAAGTGTGAAACGCCGCCGTCGATCTCACGCTAATCAGGCGCCGCGTATTTCACCCAAATCCCGGCATCCTGCCGTGAGTTCAGGAGAGACTGCGCGAGTTTGCCGTAATTTGACCTCCGAAATATCGTGATTTGCCGTAATCAATCGACACCATAGCAGCGGTCGGCCTTGATGGAATCGTCACGTGACCTATTGACGTGACCCTCCGCACCGCTCCGACCTACCTGAGATTCACGTCTTCAACGCGGTCATCCCTCGGACGGAGGTCCCGGGTTCGATTACCGGCGCCCCGACTTCAATCCCTGGAGCCACCTCTGTGACCTGGCTGTTGCCCCTTGTAATGATTCTCGATTGGAAGGTGCGTGTCCCACCATTCCCGCGCGGCCTCGTTTGTCCAGTCGCCCCTATCGCAGGACGCGAGGCGTGCTCCCAGTTCGGCCGCAGTCTGAGGTCGGCTCGAAGGATCTTTAGCGAGACAGCCCATAATGATCCCGTCGAATTCCGCTGGTATCTCTAGTTCTGATCGTTCGGATGGCGCTACGGGTTCCTTATTGACGTGGGCGACGGCCATAGCCAGCGACCCTTCTGCTTGGAAAACAAGCTGACCGGTTAGCAGCCAGTAGCCGACGCAGCCGAGGCTGTAGATGTCCACCCGGTGATCGGCGGGCTCGCCGGCCACGAACTCGGGTGCCATGAAAGCTGGAGTTCCTAACACGGCCTGCTCCGTGGTCAGTGCCAGGCTCTCGTCTCCTGTATCGGTCCACTTGACCAGACCGAAGTCCAGGACCTTGACGAAGTCAGTCCGTTGGCCGAGGCGGCATGCATAGATGTTGGCGGGCTTGATGTCGCGGTGGATGAGACCGTTCGCGTGGGCATCGGCGAGCGAGTCGCAGACCTGTTCCAGCAAAAAGGCGACACGACCGGGTTGCAGCGGTCCGAATCGTTTGACCAGTCTCTCGAGGTCGAGCCCCTCGAGTAGTTCCATGACATAGTGGAAGGTCCCGTCCTCGGCGACCCCGAAGTCGTAGAGCTCCACGGTGTGAGGCGAGCGGAGGCTGGCCGTGGCCTGGGCTTCCAGCTGAAAGCGGTCGACCACCGAGGACTCCGCCGTGTGCATCGCCTGCTTCAGCCTCTGCGGACGGATCAGTTTGATCGCCGCCGGCCGGACCAGCATGTTATGGCTGGCACGCCAGACTTCGCCCATGCCGCCGCTGCCGATTTGTTCCTCGAGCACGTAACTCCCGAGCCGTTGGGCCTCCTGCGCCTGTTTCCTGAGCCGGTACATCATGCGGGCGAGGATGACGGCGAGAGCCGCGGCGATGATGCTGGGCACGGTGAAATCGAGATAGGCGATCAACGGTGCGTCGGGTACGTCGAACCACTTCGTTCCCAAGTATAGAACGAGCGGCGGCATCGCTGAGAGGAAGAGCCCGCGGCCGATCTGTTTTCGCCAGGGGATGGCGATGACGATGGGAACCAGCAGGATCCACATACTTACCCAGGGGAGCCCATCGATTCGGCGACCGTCGGTCCACCAGGCGGAGCTCACCTCGCCTGCGGCGATGATGATGGTGATCGTGAAGACGTAGACGATGGTGAGGCCGAGTTTCACCTGCCATGGGATCTTGCGGATCGCAAACAACAGGAGCAGCAAGATCGATGGTGGAACCGTCCAGAAGCTGTTGGGCGGGCCGACCTGATTGCGACTGGTGAAGAACTCGGGCGAGATCTTGGATACGATGTAAGCGATGAAGAGTTCGAAGACCCACAGCGCGATGAGCGCCAACGCCATCAAACGGACCCGACCGATCGGCAACTCCCAACCGGTCGCCGGAGTCGTACCGCTGGGTCCGGATGAATAAGGCTTAGCGTGCGCGAGGAGTCTCTTGCGTGGCGTGGTCATCGGTTCTACTGATGGGCACGACAGCCTACCAGCGCAAGTGATACGAGACAATGGGATGGCATAAGCTCCGTCAGACGCTTTCATACTGAGCTCCGCGCTGTGGCTACCACCACCG
>JBDHKT010000223.1:0-5617 GCA_039586255.1 Gemmatimonadota bacterium
CGGACAGGGCGATGACCGCCACGATCCCTTCGATCAGCATCGCCCCGTAACCCACCCGACGCGCGTCCGTCTCACAGCTTATCTGCTTCGACGTCGTACCACTCGCGACGATCGAGTGAAAGCCCGAACAGGCTCCGCACGCTACGGTGATGAAGAGGATCGGGAACAATGGACCGATATGCGCGATGCCCAACCCGGTCACTGCACTCGGGGCCACCAGAGCCGGCCAACGACTTGCCACGGCCGTCGCGCCGGTCAACCCGCCGACCAGAAGGCCCAGTCCCGCGCCCAGAACCGACATATACAGCAGCCAACTCGATAGGTAGTCGCGCGGCTGCAACAAGACCCAAACGGGCGTGATCGATGCAACCAGACAGTAAGACAGAAGCACTACGTTCCAGGTGTTCTTCTCGCTGCCGGCAAGCCACGGCAGTAGCCCGGCGCCTTCCGCCACCGCGTCGCCGATCCAAATCGCCAGCAAGAGCAGCGGCAGGAAGATGAGCGTACCCGTCTTGATGCTCAGGCCGCGCCGATATGTCAGGAAGCCCATGGCCAGGGCGAGCCCGACAAAGATGATCGCCGAGATTGCCACGCCGCTGCCGTTCATCTCGACATTCACAAACGTGGCTGCGGTCAGATCCATGAACACTACGATGACGTAGATCAGCGCCAGCCAGATAAACGCGAGGAAGAGCCTGTAGGCTGTTGGCGTGATGTACTGCCTGGCGAGCTCCGCTACCGATCTCGCCTTGTGGCGCACCGAGGCAATCGTGGAGCCGAAGTCGTGCACGCCGCCCACCAAGATGGAACCCGCAATGATCCAGAGCAGCGCCGGCAACCAGCCGAAGAACAAGCCGGCCAGGATCGGACCGACGATCGGACCCGCTCCGGCGATCGACGAGAAGTGGTGGCCCAGCAGCACCTGCGTCTTCGTCGGCACGTGGTCCACCCCGTCGTACTGCCCCTCGGATGGTACCATGTGGCGATCGTTCAACCCGTAGACCCGGCCCATCCAGCCGCCATAGACCCGGTAGGCGACCCAGAACAGGGCCATCGTCACCAGCAGGATTGCAGCCAGCATGCCTCTCTCCTCGGCGGTTGGCGCGCAGATTATCGCACAAGTTGCACCTGGATCCCCGTCGCGACAAGTCTGAGATCGGCGGATCCTCGGGGCGCTTCGCCCCGACCGGCGAGTGAGAGCGGCTGATTGTACGCCTCCGGTAGCCCTGGCCCTAAGTTCCCAACCCGCATGGGATTACGGCCGGGACCCCGGTTGCGGGACCCGCTCCCTGCTTGACACCCTCGCCGGCCTCGGGTATGATGGGAGCGCTTTCCTGTCCGGGGGGCATCTCTCCCACCCTTCCCGTTTACCCGATTTCCTGTTCTCAACCGAGACGACGGACCTTTGCTCAGGCAAGAAGGAAGAGGTTCCGTTTATTGGCCATCCGTTTACCGGTAATCCGTTGCCGGTCCACCGGTCACTGAAAAGGACGGGGTACCATGTTAGACGCCATCGCCGCGACGTTGCCGGAAGAGTGGCGGCTTGTCTTCCAGCTGCTCACCTTCCTCATCGCCTGGATACCAGAGGCGCAGGCCACGGTCTTCAATTTCGCCTGGATCGCGGAAACCGGGTGGGCCACTTTCCTCAAGCGCGTCTTCCTGCTGCTCCCCGCGCTGCTCGTCATCGTAGCGATCTGGTGCACGATGCTGGCTCTCTACACCGTGCCGTTCCGTTCGGGCCGTCGCGAGTTCCTCGTCGCCCTCGTCATTCTTTGGTGGGAGACGGGGCGCAGCGTCTGGCTCTTCTGGGTGGGCATCGCGCGTTTCGTCTGGATGCTGATCGGCTGGGTCTGGGGTCTGCTGCGGCTGGCGTTCGAGCTGGGCTTCAAGTCGCTGCGCTTGGTCATAACGACGCCGTTCGCGCTACTCGACTGGCTGGGTCGCAAGTACTTCCAGCCCGGCGTCCCGTGGCTTGCATTCCTGCTGGTCATCGGCTGGTCGGCGCTCGAGGCGCTCATCTTCACTTACACCTTGATGCCGACTGTTTCGGAGGTCTTTTACGACCTCGCCGGTGTGGAGAACAGGGCCTTCATGGCGCCGATCCTCTGGCTCTTCCTGTTCGTAGTGATCTCCGGAAGCTTCGCCTCGATCCAAGTGCTCGCCCAGGCTTGGGAGAAGAAGGAAATCCCGAGGTTCATCCAGATGCTGTTCGTCGAGTTCTTCGTGATGTTCTTCGAGGTCGTATTCCTCTATCGCGAGCTGATCGACGCGATCACTCCCTGGATCGCCGCGAACACCGGCTTCCAGATGGGCTTCGGCTCCACGCTCGTCTTCGCTTCCTTCGGCTGGATCGGCATACGCGCGATGACCTGGTTCCTCTTCGGCCGCTTCGGCACGCCGGCGCTGCTTGCCGTTATGGCCCGCGACACAATTGCCGCCGCAGCCACGCCCGGTGAGCGGCCCCGCGCCCCCGAGCCCGACTGGTGGCGTGGGCCGATCAACGCGCTCAAGGCCGAGAACGAGTGGTTCCGCGCCCGTTCCCGCGAGCTGCTCGAGCTCATGTCGCTGCCCGTGCTGCAGCTGCTCGCCGCCGCCGTCAACTGCGCCACCGTGGTGATCACGGCGCGGCAAGCCTTCAAGCTGCCGTTCACCGCTCTCGAGAACGTGATGATGAAGGACGCCCTGCTCCACGTGCTCCGGGGCCAGAGTCCATCTCATGCGTCCGGTGGCGAGTGAGCATATGATGTTGACACCACAGCCGCAGGTGAGACCTATGTACGCTGACCACGAATCCGTTACGAGGAGACGGCGGTCCATCGGGGCGCTCGCGGCTACCGCGTGCGTGCTCCTTTTCGCCGCCTGTATTCAGCGGGAAACCGAGCAGGAGCCGCGGATGACGTTGTTCGTCGGGATCGATGTGAGCGGTTCCTTCCAGAACACCGGGAACTACAACGACGCGGTCCGCTTCACCGCGCACTACATCTACGGCCACCTCAACGGCCTCGGCGAGCTCGACCAGCCGGCCGTACTGTTCGTCGGCTCGATCGGCGGCGAGCAGCCCGGCGAAGCCAAGTCGTTCCATCCCATCCACGACTTTCAGGGCAAGACCGTCGACGAGATCGACGCCGACCTACACCGCTGGTTCGAGTCCGGCGACGCGTTCACAGACTTCAACCCCTTCTTCGAGCGCGTGGCGCTGTTCGTCAAGCGGCAGAACCTCATCTTGAAGCCGCTGACCGTCGTCATCATAAGCGACGGTGTGCCCGACGTGGGCGCCGACGAACGTTACAGCAGGATCAACCTCGAGCCGCTCGAGTTTCTCTCACGCAACGTCACCGTAAGGCTGCTCTACGCCAGCCCGACGGTCGCCGTACGCTGGGAGCAGGACATCGAGCGCCGCCGTGTGCGGATGTGGACGGTGGACGATGAGGTTATGAGAGGGTGGCGCTCGCAGATCACGCTGGGGCTAGACGTCGACCAGCAGGAACGCTTGTGGACCTGGGTCGAGGAGAACGTCGACTTCCGAGCGCGTAGGCAGATGTTCTAGACGGTGGGCGGTGGCCGGTGATCAGTAGCCGGTGACCAGTGGCCGGTATTCGAACTTAGTTGTCAACGCGAGGGCCCGTCTCTCGACAGAAGAGGCGGGCCTTTTCCATCATCGAGCCGAGCATTCGGCCGATGATCGCAAGCTCCTCAAGAAGCTGCGTGGCTTCCTCGGCATTCAGACATCGGCAATCGACCGCGACTGCTATCCAGTGGTGGGTCTCTAGTTGCTCGGCATCGGCGTCGGTGAGCTTGCTCAGGAAGTGGCGTGGATAGTCCCGCTTAGCCCACGCCTCAGCGATCTGCGCACCGATCGCCCGGGACGAGCGACGCAGCTGATCGGTTAGAGCAAACGCCTCGTCACGCGGGAAGCTCTTCGTTCTCTCGAATAGCGCACCGGCCAGCCTTACAGCTCTTTGATAAACCTCAAGGTCGGTGAAGTTTTTTGCCAAACGGCCGGTCATCAGCACCCACGGTCGAGGAGAGTTGCTCGCGTCAACCTCTCCACGGTAGTGCCCGGCCGTCAACGGATCGTCATGACAGGTAAGTTGTAGAAGCCGTCGGCTACTCCAGCTACCGGCCACCGGCCACCCGGCCACCGGCCACCGGCTACCGGCTACCGGCTACCGGCTTAAGCCCGAGCGCGATCACGAACGCGGCCGCCACCCCCACCGCGGCGGTCAAGAAAGGGGCCCCGGGACCGTAGACATCGAAGACCGCCGCACCCCCAAGCGGCCCGACCACGCGGGCGACCCCACCGAAGAACTGGTTGAGCCCCAGCGTGCTCCCCTGCTCCTCAGCCGCCGCGGAACGGGAGATGAGGGCCGCCAGCGGCGGGAAGAGGGTTCCCGTTCCTGCAGCGACCAGGGTGATGGCGATGGCCAGCAGCGGGTAGGTGTCCGCGACGCTGCCCACAGCCAACCCAATGCCGAGCATGGCCGCGCCGAACCGGCAGACGTTCGGTTCACCAAACCGACCCACCAGCTTGCCCACCGCCACGCCGCGCACCAGAACCGAGACCGACCCCACGTACACGAACACGTAGCCCACGGTCGACTCGTCTATTCCGAAACGCTCCTCGAGGAAGAGGGGGAAGATCGCCGTCATCGCCGTGAACGCGCCCATCCCCAGGAAGTAGACACCGATCATTCGGGCGAGCGGCCCGCGCAGTGCGGCGTGCACGACCTCCCGAAGTGGGGGCACCGCCAGGCTGCCCCGGGCCTCGCGCCGCCTCGAGGCCGACGGCTCGGGCAAGAACCTGACGGCGAGGCCCAGGTTCACCACGCAGAGTGCGGCGGCCACGAACCCCGGCGCGGTGTGGCCGCCCCAGCGCCAGGCCCACGAACCGATCGCCGGGCCGATCATGAACGCAGCACCCGTTGCGGCCGACAGCCAGCCGAGGACCTGGGCACGGCGTTCCGGCTTCGTTGTGTCCGCTACGTAGGCCTGAGCCACGGCGATCGTACCGCCCGAGGCGCCCTGAACGATCCGCGAGACGAACAGGACCGCTATGGTAGTGGCGAGGCCGAATAGGACGTAGGAGAGAGCCGAGAACGCCAGCCCGATGAGGATCAGTGGGCGCCGGCCGTAGTGGTCGGAGATCTTGCCCCAGAACGGCGCCGACAGCAGCTGCGCCACCGAGAACGACGCCACCAGCGGACCCACCATCCAGTCGGCGGCGCCGAACTCCACCGCGTAGAAGGGCAGCAGCGGGAGGACGATCCCGAAGCCGATCATGTCGACCAGCGCGATGCCGATGAGCACCATCACCGACGCCAGGTCGATTTCCGTCCCTTCTCTCACCGCTACAGAGCTCACTTCCGGCCTCTCAACGCTCGATTCGCGCACCTGCAGGTCACCGGGAGCCACGGCCGACCCGGGAAGTCAGGCGGACAACTTATATCGCCCCGGCGCCGGGCGGGAAAGGCCACCCCGTCACGTGGACCGGTTGAACACTCCCAGTCGGAAGCCTAGTCTATCACGAGAGACCTTAGCCCGACCTGCAACAAGGAGGCCGAGATGAAGCGCGCAACACTCGCGGCTGCGGCGTTAACCCTGGCGCTCCCCTGCGCCA
>JBDHKT010000224.1:0-5102 GCA_039586255.1 Gemmatimonadota bacterium
GATGGTGGTGCAGGAGCTCGAGGGCGTCGAGCAGGCGGAAGTCGAGCTCGTCTGGGAGCCGTTCTGGACTCCCGACCGCATCAACCCCGAGTACCGAGCCATCCTGGGGTTCTAAGAGCCGGTGACCGGTGGCCGGTGACTCTCACCCCACCGTCTACCGTCTACTGTCTACCGGTCAGGGCGAGTCGCAGACGATGCGCTCGGAGGTGTCGGCGTAGCCGAGTGGTGAGGAGACATCGCGGCCGACGTAGAGCTCGCAGCGCTCGTCGGTCGCGTCCATCTGGGTCCAGGCGGCCCAGCCTCTGGCGTTGGCGTCGGTGATCGTGATGGCGCTCTTGGGGCTGGGGTTCATGCTTTCGGAGACGAGAATCACGTCGGTGGCGTAAGTCAGGTTTTCCCGGTAGTAGATTTCCTGGGCGGTGGCGAGGCTGCGGAGATCCGACATCATGGTGGTCTCGAGGGCCTTGTCGTACGACTTGCTGAACTTCCCCCAGGCGATAACAGTAAGAACGGCGAGCAAGGCCAGCGCCGTCATGATCTCGACGAAGGTGAATCCGCTAGTGTCGTTCCGTCTCATGGGTATTGCGCACCCTCACCTCTGGAACGCTTTTTCCGCGGCGCATCATTGAAGGGGAGAGCCAGGAGGCCGTATCCTTGCCGACCGAGCCCTGAGCGGGTAGAATCGGGCTTATCACCCGACAGGGTAATGCCAATTTAGCAGGAACTTACGGCGCTCTCAACCTCCCGGGGGGAGAATGCATATACTCGACAACCTCCCGGGGGGAGAATGCATATACTCGACAAGTGCCGCAACTTCACACGTGCCCGTGAGGTTATGGCATCGGGGTACTACCCGTATTTCGTGCCGATCGAGGGCTCGTCCGACACCGAGGCGTACGTCAGGGGCGAGAAGAAGATCATGATCGGCTCGAACAACTACCTGGGCCTCACCCATCACCCATGCGTGGGGGAGGCGGCGCAGGCCGCCATCAAGAGATACGGTAGCGGCTGCACCGGCAGTCGGTTCCTGAACGGTAACATGGATCTTCACGAGCAGCTGGAGGCGCGACTGGCCAAGTTCATGGGCGGCGAGGCGGCTCTCGTCTTCAGCACGGGCTACCAGACTAACCTGGGGGTGATCGGGACGCTGGTGGGCCGGAACGACCGGCTGTACCTGGACAAGCTGGACCACGCCAGCATCGTGGACGGCAGCCGCCTGGCGTACGGCGAGGTAGCGCGGTTCAAGCATGGCGACCTGGAGGGCCTACGCCGTCAGATCGAGGCAGAGGTCGACGCGGACGGAGACGAGTGCGGCCGCATGGTGGTGGTGGACGGCGTGTTCAGCATGGAGGGCGATATCGCGGACCTGCCGAACCTGGTGCCGCTGTGCGAGGAGTTCGACGCCGTTCTGGTCGTCGATGATGCGCACTCGATAGGCTACCTCGGCCCGAGCGGTGCGGGTACAGCTGAGCACTTCGATCTAACCGACCGCGTTCCGCTGACGGTCGGGACGTTCAGCAAGTCCTTCGCTTCGATCGGCGGCTTCGTCGCAGGCCCGGAATCGGTGATCCACTACCTGAGGCATCACGCCAGGAGCCTGATGTTCAGCGCCAGCATGCCGCCGTCGGCGGTGGCCACCGTACTGGCGGCCCTGGATATCATCGAGCAGGAGCCGGAGCGGCGCGAGCGGCTCTGGCAGATCACGCACCGGATGATGGACGGGTTCCGCAGCCTCGGCTTCGAGATCGGTCCGACCCAGACGCCGATCATCCCGATCATGATCGGGCCGATGGAGAAGACCTTCGTCTTCTGGAAGGCGGTCTTCGACGCCGGCATATTCACGAATCCGGTCATGCCGCCGGCGGTTCCGGAAAACAGCTGCCGGCTGCGAACAAGCTATATCGCGACGCACACGGACGACCAGCTCGACCACGTCCTCACAGTATTCGAGCAGGTGGGCAAGACGCTGGCCGTCATATAGGTCGAGTCACTCACCGTCATCCCGATTTCCAGCGAGCAAGCAAGTGAGCGTACAGATCAAACCCGTAGAGACACGGGCTGAGCGGCGAGCGTTCGTGCGCTTGCCGTGGCAGATCTATCCGGGTCGCTACCCGGCCTGGGTGCCACCGCTATTGGTGGAAGAGCACAAGCGTATCGATCCGAAGAAGAATCCGTTCTTCAGCCACGGCGCAGTGCAGCTATTTCTCGCCTACAAGGAAGGGCGAGTCGCGGGTCGGATCGCCGCGATCGAGAACACCCTCCACAACGAGTTCCACGGCGACAAGGTCGGCTTCTTCGGGCTCTTCGAGTCGGTGGAAGATCAGCAGGTCGCGGGTGCGTTGCTCGACAGAGCGGCGGAGTGGGTCGGCGGCCGCGGGCTCGACACGCTGAGAGGGCCGGCCAGCTTCTCGACCAACGACGAGTGCGGGCTGCAGATCGATAACTTCGACTCGGCCCCCTACGTGATGATGACGTACAACCCGCCCCACTACGTCGACCTGCTGGAGGGCTGGGGGCTGCAGAAGGCCAAGGACCTGCTGGCTTACGAGGTTACGTACGAGGGGTTCGACGTACCGCGCTTTGCCAAGCTGCAGCAACTGATCGAGCGGTACGGCCGCGATATCTCTGTGCGGTCGCTGCGGATGGACCGGTTCGAGGAAGAGGTGGCGCTGGTCCGCAGACTGTACAACTCGGCCTGGGAGCGGAACTGGGGGTTCGTACCGATGACCGACGCCGAGGTCGACCACATGGCGAAGCAGCTGAAGCCGGTGGTCGACCCGGACCTGGCGTTGATCGGCGAGGTCGACGGCGAGCCGGTCGGCTTCGTGTTGGGGCTCCCCGACGTGAACCAGGCGATCCGCCACGCGAACGGACGGCTCTTCCCGTTCGGGCTGATAAAGTTTCTGTGGCACATTCGCCGGGTGACGAGGATCCGGGTCATCACGTTGGGGGTAACGGCGGAATATCGAGGTGGTCCGATGGCGCCGATGTTCTACCTCGAGATCTTCAAGCGTGGCAGCGGCAGGGGTTATCGGGTGGCGGAGACCTCGTGGATTCTCGAGGACAACCAGCCGATGCGCCTGGCCGTGGAGAAGATGGGGTTCAGTCCATACAAGACGTATCGTCTTTATGATAAGTCGATTTCGGGATAGGAGATTGAACATCGGACATCGCACATCGTTCGATAGACATGACTGCTGACAAGACAGTCTTGGTCACGGGTGGTACGGGCTTCGTCGGGAGTCACGCCGTCGATGTGCTCCTCGAGGCCGGGTACCGCGTCCGCTGCACGGTGCGGGCGACCAGCAACCGGCGCTGGCTGGAGGGGAAGCCGGTGGAGCTGGTCGACGTCGACCTGCAGGAGGGCGGTCTCGAGGAGGCCGTGGCCGGGATCGATGCCGTCGTCCACTGCGCCGGGCTCACGCGTGGTTCGCGGCGGGCGCTTAATGCCGCGAACCGGGACGCGACCGCCGCGCTGGCAGACGCCTGCGTCGGGACGGGGCGGGGGATCCGCTTTGTCTACTGCAGCAGCCAGTCGGCGGCGGGCCCGAGCTCGATATGGCGACCACGCGAGCTGGAGGAGCCGCCGCAGCCGGCGAGCGACTACGGACGGAGCAAGCTGGCCGGTGAAGTGGAGGCGCTGAGGCGTTCCGAGGGACTGCAGGTCGTGGTGCTACGGCCGGCGGCGGTCTACGGACCGCGGGACGAGGATACACTCCCGTACTTCCGCATGGCGGCGCGCGGCGTAGTCGTGGTGCCCGGATTGTTCACGCGGTTGGTGCAGATCGTGCATGCCCGGGACGTGGCGCGGGCGCTGCTCCTGGCGATCGAGAGGCCGGAGGCCGTGGGTCGGACGTATTTCGTCGCCCATCCGGAGGTGATCACCTGGCGTGAGCTCGCCGCGGCGATCGGCCGCGCCGTCGGCCGTCGCGCCGTGAGGCTGCACCTGCCGGCGTGGGTGATGCAGGTCGCCGGGGTCGTGGCCGGGTTGGTGGGTAGCGGTCGCAGGCCGGGACAGCTCGACCGGCGGCGCGCCTGGGAGTTGACGCGACGCGCCTGGACCTGCCGCGTGACCGAAACGGTGGAAGGGCTGCACTGGATGCCGGAGTACGACAGCGAGCGCGGGCTCCGGGGGACGGCGGAATGGTATCGGGAGGAAGGATGGCTCTGACGGGGCTGAAGGGGAGGCTGGCGGCGGCACAAACTAGCGACATTGTCTTCATTGCATACGTTTCGCTTTCCGGCCTGGCTGTAGCGCTCTTCGGCTGGAGGCTCTCGACCGGGCTCTGGATCGGTCTCACCGTCTCGCACCTGGCGCTGATAGCGGCTGCACTCTGGTTCGCCGGCCGGCCACTGCATTACCCCTCGTTCGCCGGCATCATCCGCGACATCTACCCGCTCCTCGCCATTGTCTTCCTCTACTGGGAGCTCCGGTACCTCGCCCTCTTGTTCAGCAGCGGCTATAACGACCCGCTGATCCTGCGCCTTGAGGGACTGCTGTTCGGAGAACAGCTGGCGATGACGTTCAGCGAGCGGTTCCCGTTTATCTGGCTCAGCGAGGCGATGCACTTCTTCTACGGCCTCTACTGGGTGCTGCTGCCACTGGCGGTGGCCCTCCTCTACGCCAGGCGGCGGCCGGAAGCGGCCCGTGAGCTGGTCTACGTCGAGCTGGTCGTCTTCTTCGGCTGCTACCTCGTGTTCCTCTTCTTCCCCGTCCAGGGGCCCCACTACGAGTTCCCAGTAATCGGTCCTCCCCTGGCCGACGGGCCCATGTACCGGTTCGTCCATTGGGTGCTGGAGGACGGCGGCAGCAAGGGGGCGGCGTTCCCCAGCTCGCACGTGGCGGTGGCGGTGGCGATCCTGCTGGTTACGTGGCGTCACGACCGAGTCGTCTGGTGGGCGATGGCTCCACTTGTGATCGGGCTTACAATTGGCACTGTCTACGGCCGGTTCCACTACGGGATCGACGCAGCGAGCGGGATCGTGGCGGCGGTGGTACTTTACGGCATATCCAAGTATCTACGCCGTTGGCTGGAGTGTCCGGATTCGGGCAACTCCGGCGGTGTGTCACCCGTCTAATCGAACGGGAGACGGAAGGGAAG
>JBDHKT010000225.1:0-4409 GCA_039586255.1 Gemmatimonadota bacterium
GACTCACCATGCGTCCTCCCCCAGCACCGGGATCGCCATCAGTTGAGGTCCGCCACGGACTCGACAGCTTCGAGAATCTCCGCCTCGGTGAGCAGGCGCTCGGACTTCTTCGCCAGGGCGAGCACCGCCTCGACCGCCTCCGGCGTCGTGGGCAGGTCACGAGAGCTAAGGAAGTACTGAACGTTCGACGCGCCCGACATGTGCCCGACCTCGATCTCCTGCTCGCGGCCGACCCAGCTGGCCGGCACACCCGAGTAGACGCGGTCCGCCAGCCACGCCTGTCCCTTACGTTGGGCTTTGATGACGGCCGCAGCGTGTACACCGGTGGCCGTGCGGAAGGCATCGCGTCCCACGATGGGCGTGTTGACCGGGATGGGGACGCCCACAGCCTGCGAGACGGTCTCGACGTACTCGGGCAAAGCCGTGAGGTCATCGTCGCGCCAACCGAGCAGCTTCATGTTCACGAGCAGCTGTTCCATCGGCGTATTACCGATCCGCTCGCCGATGCCCAACGCGGTGCCGTGGACGCGGGTGGCGCCGGCCTCGACCGCCGCCAGCGTGTTCGCCACGTCGAGCGCGCGATCGCGATGGCCGTGCCAGTCGATGCCCACCGAGTCTGCCACGCCCAGGTCCTCGAGCAGCTTCTTCACCCAGCTAACCAGGTTGATCACGCCTCTCGGTACGGCGGCGCCCACGGTGTCGCACAGGCATAAGCGCTTGGCCCCTGCCTCGACCCCGGCGCTCAGCAGTTGCCGCAGATCGCCTGGTTTGGCCCGGATCGTGTCCTCGGTCACGTACATGACTTCCAGGCCTTCTCCGACGGCGAACTCGACCGCCTCACGCGAGAGCCGCAGGACGTGTTCCAGGTCCCATTCCTCGGCGTACTGGCGGATGGGGCTCGAGCCGATGAACACGCACGCCTCGATCGGCACACCCGTCTTCTGCACGACGTCGGCGATCGGTTGGATATCGACCGTCATGGTGCGGGCGGCGCAGTTCGCTTCGATGCTGAGCTTGCTGTCGGCAATCTCGCGGCACAGCGTCTCGACGGCCTCCTGTTGTCGCGGGCCGGCTCCGGGGAGTCCGACGTCGGCCGTCTCGATCCCGAAGCTGTCCATCAAGTGGAGGATCTTGACCTTGACGTCCGTGGGCGGGTCGATCACCGAGGGGCTCTGCAGGCCATCCCGCAGTGTCTCATCATCCAGCATCGCCTTTCTCGGCGGCTTCGGCTGCTCGCCGCCGAACTCGGCCCAATCGTAAACCATACGGTCTTCCGACAGATCGCTCACCGTGACTCTCCCGTCTCAGTGGTTGAACACGAAAATGACACTACGGTTCGCCGTCGCACGCGGCAAGACAGGCGACACGGGCCTAGAACAGATCATCGAGGTCGTCTTCGCCCTCGCCGGGCGGCATGCAGCCGTGTTCGCGCAGGTACTCCTGGATCAGCTCGCTCTCCCGCTTCGAGAACATCGGATCTTCTTGGAAGAGGAAGAACCTGGCCTTGGTCGAGGTCGCCGCGATCCCGGACAACGCGCTCCTCAGGTCGCTCACGCCTTTGATCGCGTACACGACCTTGTCCTCACCCAGAAGCTCATACACTCCCTCCGACTGGGGCACCCGGGCGACGTTCTCGCTGGTGAGCTCCAGCCAAGGCTCGGGCGGGGCGAGTGCTGGAGGGATCAGCAACCTGAGGTCGCAGCGCAGACAGCGGTCGGCTTCACGGCGCGCGGCATCGGGAGCGTAGCCCGTCTGCAGGAGACCGAAGGAGCGCTTCGCATCGCCGAGGGCCAAGCGCGGCATCGACTCTCTCTCGAGCTCCGAAAAGCCATCGACCCGACGCAACTCCTCTTCGGGCTCGGTCTCGTCCAGTAAGGGGAAGTGAATGTCGCCGTCGCCACCGAGGTACAGGTCAATGCCCGCCGCGGCGCGGCGACCACCTGCGACGGCCTCCACCACCGATGCGGGGCCCGACACGACGTCCCCTCCGGCGAAGACGCCATCTACCGAGGTCGCCATCGAGTCCGCGCTCACCTCCACGTTCCCGGCGCCCCTCGACTCGATTCCCGCGACGCCGGCCAAAAAATCCAGGGCCGGCTCCTGCCCTATGGCGATGAGAACGCGGTCGGCTTCCTGCGAAACGCCACTGCTCTCGTCGAGCTGCGGCGCGAAAACGCCATACCCGTCGAACAGCGACACGCACTTCTGGAAATCGACCCGCTCCGTCCGGTTGGCGCCGGCGATCCGCACCGGTCCCCAACCGGGATGGACCACGACGCCTTCACTCTCGGCCTCGTCGACCTCGCGCCGGTGTGCCGGTATCTCCCCGCGCCCTTCGAGGCAGTAGAGGTGCACCTCTTTCGACCCCAGGCGGAGGACCGTGCGGGCGACGTCGATCGCCACGTCCCCACCACCGATGACGACGACTCTTTCGCCGCTGAAGTCCGGTAGCTCGGTGGCGACGTCGGCGGCGACTCTTCGCAGCAGCTCCAGACCGCTCTCGACCTCGGGGCGTTCCGAACCTTCGCAACTGAGCTCTTTAGCTCTCCGGGCGCCTGCGGCGATGAATACGGCGTCGTGCGTCTGGCGAAGCTTCTCGAGGCCGATGTCTTTCCCGACCTCGACACCCATCCTCGCCTCGACGCCGAGCTCGAGGATCTCGTCTACGTCCGCGTCGAGAGCATCGCGGGAGAGGCGGTAGCGAGGAATGCCATCACGAAGCCAGCCGCCGAGCTGCGTTTGAGAGTCGATCAGAACGACCTCGTGTCCTTTCAGTCTGAGGAGCCAGGCGGCGGTGAGTCCCGCCGGCCCGGCTCCCACGATGGCCACTTTCTTGCCCGTGGCGGGAGCGGGCCGCACGTACGACTTCCAGATCGGTTCCCCCGCGTGGTCGAGCGCAGCGCGTTTGAGCGCGCAGATCGCCACCGGTTCGGAGAGCTCTCCGCGCAGACAGCGGTCCTCGCAGGGACGAAAGCAGACCTGCCCCAGAACTCGGGGTAACGGAGCCGCCTCGCGGATCACCGCCTCGGCACGAGCGAACTCGCCGCGTCTCACCTCGTGCAGGTAGCGGGGCACATCCATTCCGGCGGGACAATCGGCGATGCAGCGCGTGGCCAGCCCTGAAGCCAGTCTGGCATCCTCGAACTTGAGCATCAGGGCTCCCGTCGGGCAGACCTCCACGCAGCTGGAACAGAAACGGCACCCCGACTCCATCAGGGTGGGTGCGCTCGTGCCCACCACGGGCTGGCCGTGCTCGTCGAGGACGAATCCCAGCGCATCGACCTTCCTCACATCGCGGCACATGCGGACGCAGCGCAGGCAGCCGATGCAGAGGTTGTGGTCTCTGAGGTAGAGCGGTTCGTCCAGCACGCGGGGGAGCCCGGCGGGGCGATAGCGCGGCGTGTCGGCGGGAATGCCGACGTATTCCGCGACCTTGCGAAGCTCACAGCTGTGGAAGATGGGGCAGCAGCGCTCCTCTTTGGCCACGTCCGTCGAGCAGGGCTCGAGGGCGCAGCCGGCTCTTTGCGCGCACTGCACACAGGCGTGGGGGTGGGTGGAAAAGAGCTTTCTGAGCTTCGCCCGGCGCCGCGTCTCGAGCTCGCTATCCGAGGTCGTGACGCGCATGCCTTCTGCGACACGCGTGACACAGGCCCGCGCAGGCTCCGTTCCCCCGTCGATCCTCACGAGACAGAGAAGGCAACCCTCGTAGCTTCCCTCCCCCTGGACGTGATTCGTCGAGACCGGCCCCTGGTACACCTCCTGCCACGGCTCGAGCTCGCCCGGGTCGACCGCCGGCAGGGCCGGATGCGAGCAGAGGCGCGGGACGTAGATCCCGGCGGCGTCGGCGGCCTCCAGGACCGTCGCTCCATCGCGAGCCTGGATCTCTAGCCCGTCTATGGTCAGTGTGATCATCGAGCCGGTCCGCGCTCACCACGAGTGGGTAAGCGCCCCGGGCCCGCAGGCCGTGACGCAGGGCAGCGGCGCGCGGTCCCGGTCGGGCTTACAGGGCGCGCAGGAGTACTTGATCTTCTTGCGGTGATCCTCGACGACGGCCGCGACCTGATCGTCGTAGTCGTCGGTGATGATCTCGAGGACCCCCTCTGGGCAGGCGGAAGCGCATCCCCGGTCGGCGCAGTCGGCACACTTGTCGGTATCGATGATGATGAAGAAGTCGCCGGCGCCATCCTTGTATCCGTAGTGCGCCTTCACGTGTCGATCTCCTTCCCCGGCACGGCAGCTAGTGTTCGGCCACAGTGGTCATCAAACGTGGTTGGGGTCGGCCGTGAGATCCTCGGAGCGGACATTTGGAGCGCCCCGGCCGGTCCTCGATCGCGGCCCGGCGCCGCGCGACATGAAGCGAGAGGATGCCACGGCCGACCCCAGCGTCCCCTGCTCATGCCTCATCATCA
>JBDHKT010000226.1:0-4996 GCA_039586255.1 Gemmatimonadota bacterium
ACCGGGGCCACGGCGCCCAGAGTGCGCTGCTGGCCCAACGGATCCGAGACGCCGCCGAGTTGGGCTGCGAGGGAGTGGTCGTCGAAACGGCGGAGGACCGGCCCGAGAAGCCGGCGCCATCGTACCGCAATCAACTCAGATTCGGCTTCCAAGTCGCCTATGTGAGGCCGAACTTCATCTACTACCCTGCGTCTTCCCCGGCAGATTCCTGAGGAGTCCGACGACGAAGTTGAACCTCGGCACCCGCTTCATGTACGCCGCGTACTCAGCACCGAGTTGCCGGGCGCAGAAGCGCTCTTCAATGAGCGCCTGGAGGTAGAAGAAGGCGACGGCGACCGCGGCGAGCGCCCATGTGATGATATTCTGGGTGCGCATGGCAAAGCCGATCGCCAGCAGAGCGTAGCCGGCGTACTGCGGATGTCTCACGACGCCGTACACGCCGCGATCCACGACCCTGGTCGTGCAAAAGAACCCCTGCCCCGCCTCAGCCCGCCCATGCTTCTTGAGAAGGAAGAACGGCGGAACGAAGAAGAAGGGCGCGAGGAGAAGGACAACGACACCGGCCAAGCGGAGGGCGCCGTTCGTACCGCGCTCGACGACCAGGTCGGCGACGAACAGCGCGACGGTCGCCATCCCCGCGATCCACTCGAGCGCTTGTGGCCTTTTCTCGTCAGAGCTCATGCGTCGTCAGCTGCAACGCTTCGGCGGCCCGGCCGCCGCACAGCGCGACCCTAGAACTTCCGAATGAGCACGTCGTCGCGCGGCACGCGAGCGAGCTCCAGCCCTCTTAACACGTGACCGACGGCGGCGACATAGCGGTCCGATCGTTGCTCCACATCGTCGTAGAGCGTGAGCGAGCGGTTGCTGAAGAAGTATTCCTCCGAGCGGATATTCAGCTCTGTAATCCTAAGCGGCTCACCGGGCTCCCTGGCCAGAACCATCTCGCCGGCGGCGCGCAGCGGCTCGCCGTGGGCGAGCAGGGTGTGCGTGATGGCGGCGCCGCCCATGTCGAAGCCCGACATCGATGTGCGCGCGACCCGGATCACGCCATAGCGATCGACCACGTAGGAGTAGCGCCCCGGCCGCAGACTCGAGAGCGATGCCGGCGCCAGGACGGGGTACCCAAACCAGCTGCCACCCGACGTCTCGTAGTCGCGGTAGCGATGCTGGAGTGCCACCTCGGTATCCTTGTTGGTGAAGAGCACGGGGTCGGCCTGCTCTTCGACCCAGGGGATGAGCGACGGGCCGGGCACGAACCCGTGGACATCACGCACGGCATCGCCGAGGGTGAATTCGCGGTTCTCCTCGAGCAGGCGACTGTATCCCTCTTGGTCACGGATCACCGGTTCCGGCGGCTGGTCGTACAGCTCGTACGTGGGGTCGAGGCCGTACTCGATCGCCCGCGGCAGCCCCGGTGTGGCGAGTCCGCTGTCCGCCATCGCCAGGTAGAGGGCGATAGCGGCGCTGTAGCGGGCCACGGGGCCGGTCACCAGCTCGGTTATCCCGGCGATCTGGGCGCGCTGCGCCCACAGCAGCCAGCGGTGCTCCCGGACGGTGAATACCTGAACGAATACACGCTCGCCGACGATCGTGCCCTTGAGGAGACGACCGGCATAGCCGGGCGGCAGCTCGTGGATCAGCGTGTCCGACGGCTGGAGTTCCTCCAGTGCAACGCCGCCGGTGGGGACCCAGAGGCGGCGGGCCACGCGGCCGGAGCTCCGCAGATCGGGAGCGATGATTCGCAGCGTGGAGCGAACCAGGTCGGTGGTATCGGGCAGGTCCGCGCCGAGGTCGATGGGCCCCAATACGAAGTAGCCGGAATCGGTGGGCAGGTGGCGGTTGAGTGCCGCCACCGCCGCCTGCTGCCAACTGGACGGTCCCTCGTAGGCAACGACGTTGGGGTCCCAGGCGACCTGGGCGAACGTCAGCGAGGAAGCGAGAAGCACGGCGATCGCGACGGCCGTCCACGATGACGATGGCGATGGCGATGGCGATGGCGATGGTGTCACCTGTCTAGTCCCTCTCGATGATGAGTGTAACCGGTCCGTCGTTCACGAGGTCGACTTCCATCAGGGCACCGAATGCTCCCGTGGCGACGGGGATCGCCCCCTGACGGAGAAGTTCGACGAAGCGGTCATAGAGCCGTTCCGCCTCCTCGGGCTCGGCAGCGTCCACGAAAGAGGGGCGCCGTCCTTTGCGGACATTGCCGTACAGGGTGAACTGGGACACGACGAGCAGTTCACCGCCGACCTCATCGATCGGCAGGTTCATCTTCCCCTCGGCATCCGGGAAAAGGCGCAACCCGCGTATCTTCTCGGCCATCCAGTGCAGCTGTTCGTCGGCGTCCCCATGCCGGAATCCGACGAGCAACAAGTAGCCCCGCTCGATGGCGCCCACGATCTCGCCGTCGATTCGGACCTCGGCTCGAGAAACACGCTGCAGAACGACGCGCATGGGGGTGGAAGTTGGGCGGGTTCCCGGGCTTCGCGCAATGCCACCGGCGCACCGGCCACCGACGCACCGGCTACCGGCACACCGGCGCACCGTCTACCGTCTACCGACGGCTACTCCGACTGAAGGACGTCGACCGGGTCGACCCGCACGGCGCGCCAGGCAGGGAGCAAGCAGGCTACGGCGGCGACCGCGGCGAAGAGGACGCTAACGGCCACGAAGGTAGCGGGGTCGGTGGGCGCGACCTGAAAGAGCATCCGCTCCAGGAGTCGCGAGGCGCCAATCGCGCCGATCAACCCGATGCCGGTCCCGATCGCCACCAACAGCAGACCGCTCTTCAGCATCATCTCGGTGATGTCGCCCGGCCGGGCACCGAGCGCCACGCGCACACCGATCTCGCGGCGGCGCTCCACGACCGACTGTGCCAGCACGCCGTAGAGGCCGACCACCGCCAGAAGCACG
This sequence comes from Gemmatimonadota bacterium, assembly GCA_039586255.1. GTDB lineage: Bacteria > Gemmatimonadota > Gemmatimonadetes > Palauibacterales > KS3-K002. Next base: position 2,914 of record JBDHKT010000226.1, read on the forward strand.
GCGATGCCGGCGAATATCGCCAGGGCCACGGTCCGGACCCGCCGCATGAGCTGGGAGCGAGATAGGAGTCCATCCATCGTGATCAGCTCGGGATCGGGGATATCGGGCTCTAGGCTCCAGATCGCGGCCCGCAGCGCTCCGCCCACCGATTGGGAAGAAGCCCGGACCACCAGCCCCATGTCGAGGTATGAAATCTGGGCGTAGGAGCCGTACATGGCGGGGAACCGACGATCGCCCAGGCCACCGGTGATTACATCGCCCACGACACCGACGACCTCGAACGTGTACTCGTAGTCGAACACGACCTGCCGGCCGATGGGATCGCGACCTCTGAGGATCGAATCGACGAACGCCTGGTTCACGACGAAGACCAGAGGCGAGCCGCGGCCGTCTGTCGCCTCGATATCGCGACCAGCGTGCAACGGAACGCCCATCGCTCGGAAATAACCCGGTTGTACGGCCCGGAAGTACGCCGTTCGCGCATCGACCAGACCGACCGGCGGGTCCTCCGTGTCGTAGACTGGCTCGTTGTTCCCCGGCTGCCTGATCGGGATCTGGCTGATCAGGCCGACGCTCTCGACCCCGGGGACCGCCTCGAGCCGCCTGGTGAGATCCGTGTAGAACTGGATTCTGCGGTCGGCCTCGCCGTACGTGTCCCGCGGTAGCTGGATCTCCCCGGTAACGAGATTCGCCGTATCGAAGCCGATATCGACACTCATCAGGCTCGCCATACTTCGGATCAGCAATCCGGCGCCGATGAGGAGTACGATCGAGACCGCCACCTGAAAGACGACGAGGCCGCGGCGAAACCGGACGCCGCCGCGGTCGGTCGTCCGGACGCCCGACTTGAGGTCCTGTGCCAGATCGCCGCGCGACGCCTGCAGAGCCGGGAAGGTTCCAGCGACCAGACCCGTCAGCACCGACACAGCCACCACGAAGAACAGGACCTTCGAGGAAAGACCCGCCTCCCAGGTTGCCGACTGTCCCGCAGCCGTCAGCTGCAGCAGCAGGGGCTGCAGCCACTCGGCCAGCAGGACCCCCAGCAGGCCGGCAACGCCGGCCAACAACAGACTCTCGGTAAGCAGCTGCCGCGCGATGCGGGCGCCCGAGGCGCCCAGCGCGCCTCGCACCGAGAGCTCCGTTCGCCGCGCCGAGCCGCGGGCGAGAAGCAGGCTGGCCACGTTGCCGCAGGCGATGAGGAGGACCAGCGCCACCGCCACCTGCAGCATGAACAGGCTCTCCCGGTAGTTCTCGGACCAGGCCTCCTGCAGGTTAGTCAGCTTGAGGCCGATATCGCGATTAGAGTCGGGGTACTGCACCGCTAGCTGGGCAGAGATGACGTCCACTTCGCTCTGTGCCTGAGCCAATGACACACCCGGCGCCAGCCGGCCTACCACACTCCAGTTGGTCTTGCCGCGCTCGGCGATGAATTGGTCGTCGCGCCGCATCGGCACCCAGAAGTCCACGTCAGACCTGAAGCGGAAGCCCCTCGGCACGGTCTCGAGCTCATCGTCTGCGCTGAAGACCCGGCCGATCCGCGGACCGACCCGCAGCGCCGGGAACAGCTCGTGGCTGACAACGAGGCCCTGCACCCGTTCCGGTCTATCGACACCGGTGACCGCTAGAGTCCGTGGAAAACCTGAGTATGCGGCGAGTTGCTCGAACGAAGTAGCGCCGTCTCGGAAGTCCCAGTAGTCGAGGGCCGAGACCCAGGCGCGCTCCCTACCTTCGAAGGTCGATTGACCATACACGAGCCGCTCGGCCTCAGGGTAGGGCAGAGACCGGATCAACGCCGCGTCGATGACGCTGAACATGGCTACGTTCGCGCCGATCCCGATCGTCAGGACGAGTATGATCACGGCGGTGAGACCGCTCGCCTTGACCAGCGATCGACCACCGTGTCGGATGTCTTGCCAGATGCCAACCATAAAATGAGCCTCCCCCCCGGCCGTGGCTGGCCGGGCCGCCTCCTCACAAGGCAAGCGCCATGCCGACGCGGATGGCTTGCCGACACGCAGTATGAGGGTCAGCCGCGAACAGAGTGTCCACCTCTGGGAAGGTCGGTGCCAGAAGCGAACAGTCG
>JBDHKT010000227.1:0-6817 GCA_039586255.1 Gemmatimonadota bacterium
GTGCAGGTCGCTGTGCACGCTGCCGACGTCGAAGCCGCCCGAGCTGAACGGCGAGGTGAACGAATCGCCGCCGTCATCCGAGACCGTGAGCAGGAAGCCCGGCTTGTAGATCCGATCGGGATCCACCGGGTCCGGCACGATGTAGGCGAAGTAGAAGGGGCGCATCGTGATGTTCATCGACGAGTTCGTCTCTTCCCACGTCGCACCCATGTCGTCGGAGCGATAGAACGCCGTCTCCTCCGCCTCGACCAGTGCGTAGACCCTGGTGGGCCGCGGTGGCGAGACGGCGACCGCGATCCGGCCCTTGTCACCTTCGGGCAGCCCGACCGTCAGCTCCTGCCAGGTGTCGCCGCCGTCGACCGAGCGGTAGAGCCCGCTGTTGGGGCCGCCGGAGTTGAAGAAATACGGCCAGCGCCGGAACTCCCACATGCCGGCGAACAGTATGTTCGGCGCGTGGGGGTCCATGGAGAGATCGGAGCAGCCGGTGTCCTCATTGATATAGAGCACCTTCTCCCAGGTCTCTCCGCCGTCGGTGGTCCGGAAGACCCCGCGTTCCTGGTTCGCATCCCAGAGGTGACCGGTGGCGCAGACGTAGACGCGGTCGCCGTTCAGCGGATCGACGGCGATCCGGGCGATACGCTCGCTGTCCTCTAGACCCATGAACTGCCAGCTATCGCCGCCGTCGGTCGTCTTGAAGACGCCGTTACCCACCGAGACGCTGTTGCGCACCCAGGTCTCACCGGTCCCGACCCAGACGACGTCTGGGTTCGATGGGTCTATCCTGATCGCGCCGACCGACTGTGTGTGGTCGTCGAAGACCGGCTCGAACCGCAGACCCCCATCCCTCGATTTCCAGACGCCGCCGCTCGCCGCGCCTATGTATATCGTTAGCGGGTATTCGGGGACTGCATCCATCGCCGCGATCCTGCCGCTCATCGTCGACGGCCCGATCGCCCGTGCCCTCAGACCGCCGAACGTCGCTGATTCGATCTGCACCTGGGCATCTGCAACCGCGGGCAGCGCCAGCAGCACCGCCAGGGCTACGCAGCTGCACCAGGCGTAATCCAGCCGGGTACGCATCGTTACACTCCTTCTCCCGGTTATGACTGAAACGACGAAAAAGGCCAGCGTTATTGCTGGCCCTCTTCCTTCTTCTCCGGCATGACGAACAACGAGTCTGCCATCTCGACGTTCAGCTCCACCAGGTCGATGGTTACGGCCTGACCCGACGGAGCTCCCTTGGGTCGCGCTTCGATCGAGTGCGCGATCATCAGACCACCAACCTCTTTGTAGTCGCTGACGATCGTCTCGAACTCGACCGTGCGGCCCTGAACCTCACGAACGCCTTCCATCCTGATCGGGATGAAGTACTTGTTGCCCGTGAACGGCATCACCTGCCAGGCGGTCTCGCCGTCATAAGCCTGGATGCCCGTAATGCCCTGAAACACAAACTCGATCCGAGCCATGTTCGGCCGCTTCGCCATCACGGTGAACGGGGCCTCGATGCCCATCCCGCCCATCATCATCTTACCGGTCATCTTCATCGACTGTACGGACTGCCAGGCGTCCAGGCCGCCGATCGCCTCGTAGTAATTGTTCAGCACCTCGTCGAGGTCCTGGGCCTGTGCCGGCGCGGCCAGTACCGCCACGACAGCCAGCGCTGCCAGCTTCTTCAGCATGAGAAATCCTCCTGGTTTGGTGGTCTGGAGCACACAAGACGGCCCCGCCCCCTGAAAGGAGGCCGCGCCGCTCGTGGATCCGAGTGCACGTGTTATCGGCTGGTATGATGCCGTTGTATAGGCTGAGGGGCAACCACCGAGCCAACCCTTCGGGGTGCTGTGCCGTCAAAGAATAGTGACACGAGCCCAAAGCCCCAATAACACCAGCGACAGGCGACACATGACCCGGCATGACGTGAAACGGGTTTGCGCCAGGACACCGCTCGCGCTGGCGAGCGTTCTGTTGGCGGCGTGCAGCGGCACGAGCGGGCCGGCGGCCCACGAATGGCAGGCCGTCTACGACACGATCGGCGACACGATCGTCGTGCGGACGGAGAGCGGCAGCGTTTGGGGCGATACCGTGATACTGGTCGCCGACCTCACGATCGGTCAGTTCGAGGGCCCCGACGAGTATATGTTCGGCTTGCCGCGCTCGCTTGCGGTGGCGGCAGACGGCGCCATCTACACCTTCGACAGCCACGCGAAGGAGCTGCGAAAGTACGGGCCCGATGGGGTCTACATGGGTAAGTTCGGCCGCGAGGGCGGCGGCCCCGGCGAGTACAGGCGGCCCGATAGCGGCCTGGCAGTGCTACCCGACGGCCGGGTGCTGCTGCGCGATCCGCCCAACACCCGCATCAGCGTCTTTTCGCCGGACGGCGAGTTCCTTGAGAGCTGGCGAATCCGCGGCGGTTTCAACACCTCCAACCCGCTCTTTGTCGACACCGCCGGTTACGCCTACGTGTTCCTGCTCCTCGAGCCCGTAGCCCGCAGGGCGTTCCAGGCGACACGCTGCCGGTGCCTAGCTGGGACTACGAGGAGCCGAGACTCGTCGCCGAGCGCGTCGATGGGGACGACCGGAGCATGTCCGTCAACTCCGTGCCCTTCTCGGCCCAGGAGACGTGGACGTTCCGCGCGCTGGGCTACATGGGGGGCCGCGTCGCCACGCGCTACTCGTTCGACCTCCTCATCGCGCCCGACCACACACTGCGGATCGAGCGCCTCAACTGGCAGCCGGTACCCGTGCTGGCTGATGAGAAAACGGAACGGGAACGCATGATGAATGCCAACATGCGCCAGACCCAACCCAACTGGCGCTGGAACGGGCCGCCTATTCCGGATGCAAAGCCGCCCTACAACGGATTCTACGTCGGAGCACACGGCCGCATCTGGGTCCGGCTCCATCAGGAGGCTTATCAGATCGAGCCGGTGGAACCCGAGCGAGAGCTCGCTCCCGGCGAGATCCCCGAGCATACCTGGCTCGAGCCGGTGGCCTTCGACGTCTTCGAACCGAACGGGCGCTACCTGGGGATGGTACGCGCGCCGAACGGCTTCTCATTCTACCCGACCCCCGTCATTCGCGGCGACACCGTCTGGGCGGTGGTACGCGACGACTTGGACGTACCGTACATAACGCGCTTCCACATCGACCACGGGCGCGAGACAACCTAGAGAACGAGACTCATGAACCTGCGAGAGCACGCGGTAACCGTCTTCCGCAGAGCAGCGATCGCTGCTCTGGTCGCCGCACTGGCCGCCTGCGCCAGCGGCTCCGGCTCACCCGAAGCCCACGAGTGGCGCGCCAGCTACGACACGATCGGCGACACGCTGGTCATCCGCACCGAGAGCGGAAGCGTCTGGGGCCGGGACGGCGACTTGGTCGCCGACCTGACGATCGGCCAGTTCGAGGGTCCCGACGAGTACATGTTCGGCCGGGTGCGATCGCTCGCCGTCGCCTCCGACGGTTCGATCTACGCCTACGACGAGCACGTGAAGGAGCTACGCAAGTACGCAGCGGACGGCACGTACGCTGCCACGTTCGGGCACCAGGGCGGCGGCCCCGGTGAGTACGAAAGTCCCGACGGCGGGCTGGCGATCCTGCCGGATGGGAGAATCGTGCTCCGCGACCCCGCCAACGCCCGACTCAGCGTCTTCTCCTCGGAGGGTGAGTACCTCGACGGATGGCGGACCCGCGGCGGCCTCCACACCTCGCGACGCCTCTACAAGGACACAGGCGGTAACGTCTACACGTTGCTGCTGATGGACTTCGAGGGCGCCATCGAAGACTGGACGACCGGCCTGGTTCGCTACGGGCCCGACGGCGCGCCGGGCGACACTCTCCGGCCACCCGAATACGCTTACGAAACCCCCGAGATCCGCGCCAGCGACGAGGAGGGGAATCACTTTCTTTCCAGCTGGATCCCCTTCACTCCCAGGGATGTCTGGGCCTTCAGCCCGCTGGGCTATTTCGTGGCCGGCGTGTCGACCAGTTACGCCATCGATCTGCACATCGCGCCGGACAGAGTGTTGCGAATCGAGCGGGCCGACTGGCAGCCGGTGCCCGTCAAGCCAGAGGAGAAGGCCGAGCAGGAGCGCATAGAGACAGCAGGAATGCAGCAACTGGTACCCGGCTGGCGCTGGAACGGACCGCCGATCCCCGACACCAAGCCACCTTACAACCGGTTCTTCATCGGCGAGGACGGCCGCATCTGGGTCCAGCTTTATCAGGAAGCCCACAAGATCGAGAACGGCGAGGACTATCCCGAAGAGGATGAACCGGGCCAGATCCCCGAGCCCACCTGGATCGAGTCGGTGGCTTTCGACGTCTTCGAGCCCGACGGCCGCTACCTGGGTATGGTCAGGGCGCCGGACGGCCTGGCGACCTATCCCACGCCGGTCGCCCGCGGCGACACCTTATGGGCGGTGGTGGAGGACGAACTCGACGTGCCCTACATTGTCCGCTTCCACATCGAGCACGGAATCGAAGGGGCCACCTAACCGACACTTTTCAGCAGAATGAATCGTCCCTTTCCCGAGCGCTACGCAATCGTGCTTCTGACGCTCGCCGTGGCGGCGTGCGGCCGAGTCGCGGAGCGGTCGACGCTCACCATATCCGACAGCGCAGGCGTCACCATCGTCAAGAGCCATGCCCCGCTCTGGAGTCCGGAGGAGGGCTGGCGCCTGTCCGAGGCGCCGCTCCTCACGATCGGCGACGTCGAGGGGGCCGATGAGTACCAGCTCTATCGCGTCAGATCCGCGGTCAGGCTGGCCGATGGACGCATCGTGATCGCCAATTCCGGCACCAACGAGCTCAGATTCTACGACGGCGATGGCGCCTACCTGTTCATGCGCGGCGGCGAGGGCGGCGGGCCCGGCGAGTTCCGATCGATGGGTGAGATCTGGACCCTGAACGATTCGCTCTTCATATACGACTTCGGTCAGATGCGCATGACCGTCTACTCGACGGCCGGCGAATTCGGTCGCACCTTCCGCGTCCGCGAAACGCCCGACGGTGGGTTCCCCTCTCCACAGGGCGTGCTGGCACCCCACTCCTTGCTGGTGCACCGGACGCCGCACGACGCCGACCTCAACGCGGGCTTCAACCGCGACACCTCGCTGTACCTGCGCTACTCGCTCGAGGGCGAGCCGCTCGATTCGTTGGGCTGGTTCCCGGGCGACGAGAGCTACATGGGGTTTCGCGAGGACTTCGCCTACGGCACCAGGGCACCTTTCGGTCTCCGCGCCTACATGCTCGCCGTCGGCGACCTCTTGTACTATGGCTCGAGCGACGTCTACGAGATCGAGGTCCGCGCCCCCGACGGCACGCTCCAGCGACTGATCCGCAGGCCCGTCCCCAACGCGCCGGTCACTGCGGAAGAGGTCGAGGAGTTCCACCGTAGCCACGAGGAACGTGAAGAGACGATGGCGCCGATCTGGCGCGATCTGTACTCGCAGATGACTCTACCCGAGACCAAGCCCGCCTACGGCCGGCTGCTCGTCGATGCCGACGGCAACCTCTGGGTAGCCGAGTACAGCGATGAACGCGACGACGCCGGAACCTGGAGCGTCTTCGATCCCGAGGGCCGCTTCCTCGGCACGGTACAGACACCGACGGGCGGCCGCGTTCAACAGATCGGGGACGACTTCGTCCTCGGGGTCTGGCGCGATGAGCTCGACGTCGAGTACGTGCGGCTATACGAGCTGATCAAGAACTGACCGCCGCCCGCCGCCCGCGGCGACACCGTCTGGGCGGTCGTGCGTGATGAGATGGGCGTTCCGTACATAGTGCGTTTCACCATCGAGCACGGCGCAGAAAGCCCGAACTAGCCGCTCCCCGCCGACTCGCCGTGCGCGATCCTCGGCCACCACTCATCGAACTGGAACCGGTCCGGGTTGCGGTGACAGCCGCTGCACGTGCCCTCGTCGGGGATCCTGCCGCCGGCCGCCAGAAACCCTTCACGGTCCGACATGATGGCCGGGTCTCGGTAACCCGAGCCGGGCCCGTGGCAGGCCTCGCAGCCGACACCCTCACCCACGTCGAACGTACCGGCGAACAGGGCGTCGGGATCCTGGGCGGCGGTGGCGTGACACAGCAGACAGCGATCGTCCTCGCGGGGATCTTCCATGTCCTGGAAGTACGGCCGCTGCATAGCGAGGAAGAGGGCCCAGTCGGTCGCCAACCGCCAGTACGCGGCGGCGTGCCGGCTGCTGATCCAACTCAGGTACGGGTTGCCGTGCGGCTGCCCGAGGTGACAGGCCCGGCATTCCTGCGAGCCGACGTACTGCGGGTGATCACGCTTGCTGCCCTCCACCGCACGCCGCAGGAACTGCACTTCGATCTCGCTTACCGCGCCACCCTCGTCGCGCTTGAATGCGACGCTCCACGGCTCGGACCGGCAGTAGAAGGAATCCGGCCCGGTTGCATACAGCTCGTCTGCGCCGAAGTCCTGTAGCTTGAGCACCTCGCCCGCCACCCAGACCTTGAAGTGGAAGTCCTCGCTCACATCGTAGAGACCCTGATACTCGTACAGCTTCGCCGGTTCGATCGAGACCGCCGCCGGGCGCTGGAACGCATGCTCGGCGGGCAGCTTGCCGGCGCTGTCCCGCTTCTGCGGATCGGCGCCCGCCGCGAGCAGCAGTCCCACCAGCTCCGGCTGACCGGCGCGATACGCCACATGCAGCGTCGTCCAGCCTTCCCGGGTCGCCGCGTCGGGATCGGCGCCGCGCGCCAGCAGTAGCTTCGCCACCTCGCGGCCGCCGCGCCGTGCCGCGACGTGGAGCGGCGTACGGCCCCACTGGTTCTGGACGGCGAGATCGGCGCC
>JBDHKT010000228.1:0-4357 GCA_039586255.1 Gemmatimonadota bacterium
GACACGTTCGACCGGGAGCTAACCGAACTCCTGCGGGGCCGCACTCGGCTCATGCTCTGGGTCGTGCTGGTGGTCGCCAGCATCGCGATCGTCGCCTACGGACTCATCCTCAAGGAACAGCCGGCACTGCAAGGGGGGCTGACACGCTGGTTGCTGCCGGCAAGGTTCGGCCATCTCGCTTCGTTCGTCATAGCGCTGATCCTCACATACGCGCTCAGGGGCACTGCTCGACAATTCCAGCTGCTCGCCTTCTGGGTCGTCGCGTTGAACATGGTCCTCGGGATCGTTCTGCTGGCCGCGCAACTGCCCAACGACATACCGTACCTCCTCGGCACGGTTACCCTCATCCTCTACGCGGCGTTCATCCCGTCACCCGCCCGCTACACTGTGATGCTCGGCGCGTTGGCCGTCGCGACTTTTCTCGTGGCGGCGGTGATGACGTATGCCTTCCACCCCGGAGCGCTGGAATACTGGGCGGCCCGAGGGGGAATCGCCGCGCTCCGCTACCACCTAATCGACGGCATCTTTGGCCTGGGAATCATGGCGCTCGTCGCGCACGCCGTTAGCCACACGCTCTACAGCCTGCGTAAGACGGCGCACAAGGCGGCGCGGCTGGGCAACTACTACATCGAAGACGAGCTCGGCTCGGGCGGCATGGGCCAGGTCTTCCGCGCCCGACATGCGCTGATTCGCCGACCCACCGCCGTCAAGGTGATGCAGCCATCGGGCGAGCAGGAGCAGGCCGCGATCACACGCTTCGAGCGCGAAGTCCAGTTGACGGCGACGCTCACCCACCCGAACTCGATTACGATCTACGACTTCGGCCGTACGCCAGACCAACGGTTCTACTACGTGATGGAGTTCCTGCAGGGGCTCGACTTGCAGGACCTGGTCAAGCGCCACGGACCCGTATCGGCGCCGCGCGCGGTCTTCATCTTGAGCCAAGCCTGCGGTGCTCTGAGCGAAGCCCACGCCCGGGGGATCATCCACCGCGACATCAAGCCGTCCAACATCTTCCTGACACAGCGCGGCGGCCTCTACGACTTCGTTAAGGTCCTCGACTTCGGGCTGGCCAAGGACGTGCGTGCGGAAGACACCGTGGAGTTGACCAAGACCGGCGTCGCCGTGGGTACCCCCCGCTATATTTCGCCCGAGGCAGTCAAAGGCGAGGGCATGGACGGGCGCTCCGACCTCTACTGCCTGGGCGCCGTCGCCTACTGGATGCTGACGGGCCGACCACCGTTCGAAGCGACATCGAGCGTCGAGCTGCTCATCGACCACGTCAAAGCCATCCCCACACCGCCGTCGCAGGTCTCGGAGCTGGAAGTCCCGCCCGAGCTCGACGAGATCGTCATGACCTGCCTGGAGAAGAAGCCCGAAGATCGTTACCCGACGGCGGCGGCACTCGAGGCCGCCCTCGGAACCGTCGCCTTTGATGCGCGCTGGTCCCAGGAGCAGGCGCACGAGTGGTGGGAACTCCACGGGCTCGCAGAGGTGTTGAGCGTAGGGGTCGATACAGCCCCCACAGACGAGGAGGGCCTTTCCAACAGAGGTGTCTCTCGCTTCATCTTCGAGCCCTGAGCGGAGCGCGACGCGCGACAGGTGTAGACCACCCGCCTGGCGTCGCATATAGTACCTGACATGTCTGAAGCCGAAGGAACCATTCAGCGCGCGATCTCAGGTCCTTTTTCCACGACCGGCTCGTTCGAAGCGGAGCAGTTGGACCTGCTGTGGCAACGTTGCCGCCTGCTCTTCCTGACGGGTATGGCCATCGTGGCGGTCGCGGCCGTGGTGGACCTGCTCGTCCCCTCGGCCGACCCGGTGCTCGCCAGCTCGCTCAGCGGCATCGAGTGGCTGTCTGGACCGCCGGGCCACCTAATCCTGTTCGGGCTGGGCCTCGCGCTGGTGTACGCGGTACGGGGCCGTCACCGGTACCTGCCCGCCATCGTCTACGGCACGATCGCCGCCAACGTCTTACTTCTGATCTTCAGCCAGGTCACCTTCCGTCCGGCCACCCATCCGTACTTCGGCGTTTCGCTACTGCTGTTCCTCTCCGCCGCTTTCATACCCTGGCGCCCCGGATACCAGTGGGCGCTGGCTGCTACGGCAGCCGTCTGGTTCCTGCTGTTGCAGGGAATTCTCTTGGGGACGCTTCCCGAGCTCCAGGCCTTCTGGGCCGAGCGCGGCGGTGCCGAGGTCGCGCGCAACCACACGGTCTGGGGCGTTACGAAGATCGCGATCATCGGTGGCGCGTCGGCGCTCGTCAGCAAGACGCTCTACAGCCTGACGAAGACCGCGCACCGGGCGAAACGGCTGGGCAACTACCTGATCCACGAGGAGATAGGAAAAGGCGGAATGGGCCAGGTGTTCTACGCCCAGCATTCGCTTATCTGCCGGCCCACAGCCGTGAAGGTCATGCACCCCAACGGACGCGATCGCGGCACGGCACTCGCTCGTTTCGAGCGTGAGATCAAGCTCTCGGCCACACTCACTCACCCAAACACAATCACGATCTACGAAGTGGGGCGCACTCCCGATCACAGCCTCTACTACGCGATGGAATACCTGGAGGGCCTCGACCTGCAGCAGCTGGTCGAACGGCACGGTCCCGTTTCACCGGGCCGCACAATCTACTTACTGAAGCAGGCCTGCGGCTCGCTCGAGGAAGCGCACTCCCGAGAGATCATCCACCGCGACATCAAACCGTCGAACATCTTTCTTACACGCCGCGGCCTACTCTACGACTACGTCAAGGTTCTCGACTTCGGACTCGCCAAACAGATCGCGTCGGACACGAGTGCTGCGATCAGCAAGACCGGGATGCTCTTCGGGACACCGCGCTACATAGCGCCCGAAACCGTGTACGGGAACGAAAAGGTCGATGGACGGGCCGACCTGTACTGCCTGGGCGGTGTCGCGTACTGGATGCTCACCGGACAACCACCTTTCCGCTCCGAGTCGAGCGTCGAGGTGCTGATCGACCATGTGAAGACGACCCCCAAACGGCCGTCTGAGGTGTCGGAGCTCGAGATCCCGGCCGAGCTGGAAGACGTGGTGATGCGGCTGCTGGAGAAGAAGCCGAGCGACCGTTACCAGACGGCGCGCGAGCTGGAAGACGCGCTCGCCGCAGTCCCGCTGGACGAGACCTGGGGCCGCGACAACGCCGAAGATTGGTGGACCCTCCACGGAATCATCGGCGAGGATCCCCACGACTGTGAGTGTTTCTTCCCCGCCGACGATTTCGATACCGAAGACAGACCATCGCTGATCGTTGCCGAATCTTCAGCCGAGGGTGCACCAGGAGAGCCGGCCTAAGGTGACGGAGGCGGCTGGCACGCGATGAGACCACTTCAAAGCCTGGCAGCCTGGCTGGACGTCCGCCCCAACGAGGTTCGCAACGTCACGCTCTCGTTCCTGGGCGCCTTCTTCGCGATGGCCTTCCTAGTGCTGGCGCGGTCGCTGCGCGAGGCGTTCTACCTCTCGACCTTCTCGATCGAGACACTGCCCTATATCACCGGTGCGGTGGCGATCCTGAGCATCCCGACAGTCGGCACGTTTGCACGGCTGCTGACGAGGTATTCACCCAAGAAAGTTCTGGTCGCGCTACTCCTCGTCTTGGCTGCCGGGCTTTTGGGCCTTGCGCCGTTCAGGGAGGGCGGCCTGCTCTCGGACCACCGAAACATAGGCATCATCGTTTTCTACGTATGGACGGCACTCGGCACTCTTTTGCTAACCTCCGGGTTCTGGGTCGTGACCTCGGAGTACTTCGCCATCCGCGGAGCCAAGCGCCTGTTCGGCCTGATCGGGGCCGGGGGCACGGCCGGCGCCATGGTGCTCGGCACGATGCTGGTCTGGCTGACCAACTACCTCAGCGGTGTGCAGCTGATCCTGGGACTGATCGGGCTTCTCGTCCTGTTCTACATTACGCAGCAGCTTCTTCCCGCAGTGCCCGCCGCGAGCCTGGCCGCGGGTGAGGAAAAGAGCTCGTTGATCGAGAACTTCACGCTTGCATGGCGGTCGCCTCACATGCGGGCGATCGGCCTGATCGTGTTCGTCGTCGCCCTGGCGACGACACTGCTCGACTTCCAGTTCAAGGAGCTGGCCCAGGCGAAGTTCCCTACAGGCGATGCCCTGACCGGCTTCTTCGGCGCATTCTACGGCTGGACGGGCGCCGTAGCTTTAGTTCTCCAGCTCGTGGTCGCCGCCCGCTTTCTGACCGTGGCAGGAGTGGCGTGGTCGATCGCAATGCTGCCCATCGTGCTGGGACTGGGATCGGTCGGCCTGCTCGTGGTGCCGAGTCTGGTTTTGGTCACGGCGGTCAGGGGTGCCGACGCCACGCTCCGTAAGTCGATGTACC
>JBDHKT010000229.1:0-4347 GCA_039586255.1 Gemmatimonadota bacterium
GGCCGCCGCGCTCGAGATGTCTACCGAGCCCTTGGAGTGTTACCTGCACTTCAAGCGCCTCGCCGGACACGGCGAGGCGTTCTCGAAGGAACTGCTCGAGCTGCTGGGCTTCGATCGCAAACAGGAATCGGAGATCGCCTATCTCGAGGCCCGGCTCGATGACTCCGACCTGCCGCAGGAGGAATGCATATCGATCGAGATGCGTCTCCTGGCCCTAAAGGATCCGGAGTCGCAACGCGGTCGTCGCCGCAAGGCCGTTCGCCGGGCGCGCAATCGCTTCGAGCGAGCCCTGGCTCTGTATCGGAGCCAGAGCCTGGAGCGAACCCTCACCGACGTGTACTGCCGACTGCTGTCGAGCCTGCTGGGTGAGACGGTGCCGCGGGAAGCCATGCGCCCGGGCATGAGGGAATCTCTGCAGTTGTTGAGCCGCGACAACCGGAACTGGCACCTCTTCATCGTACTGTTGCGGGATTCAGTGAGAGGTCGGCCCCTGGAAGACCGCGCGCCGAATCGGATGTGGTTGGGTCGAGCGGAGCGGGCCGGGCTGAACGTCGATGCGTGGGTGCGGCGCCTGCGCGCCACGGTCGAGGTCGACGGCGAGGCCATCACGTTTGCCGGCGAGCGCGATCCGTTCGAGGTCATGAAGATGGGGAGCTACTTCGATACCTGCCTCAGCCTCGAGGGAGACGATCAAGCGTTGGCTGCGTCGGTCGTGGTGAACGCGCTGGACATCAACAAGCAGGTGGTCTACGGGCGCCGCACCGACGGTGCGGTCGTGGCCCGCAAGCTCATCGGCGCCACGGCGGCCGGAGAGCTGGCCGGATACAATACCTACGTGTCGTACGATCGGGAGCCGATCGCCGCCGCCCTCGCAGAGCTTCTGGCGGACTACGCACGCTCCTGCGGGCTGCGTCTCAGCGACGAGGCGACGCCCGAGGTCCTGCACGAAGGCTACTGGTACGACGATGGCAACGAGCCGTGGACCGAATTCACGGAATCCTCTCAGCCGGACCCCGAGGAAAGCCCCTAGCAATAGCGCTTCCCATACCTTGACGTTCGACAACAAGCACCTTACTATTGTAGACAATCTAGGTATCGAAACCGCAGGGAGGGCGATCGTGGCTCGGTCCAAGGCAGATCTGCTTCAGGGTACGCTCGACATGCTGATCTTGAAGACGCTGGCGCTGGGGAAGCTGCACGGCTGGGGCATCTCGAAGCGGATCAGGCAGATGTCGCGGGACGTGCTGGAGGTGAACCAGGGCTCGCTGTATCCGGCGCTCTATCGGCTGGAGGACAGAGGGCTGATCGAGGCGGAGTGGGGGATCTCTCCCGAGGGTCGGCGGGCGAAGTTCTACTCGTTGACGAGGGGTGGCAAGAAAGCTCTGCGAGAAGAGACGCGCTCTTGGGAGCTCTTCTCGGAAGCGGTCCAGCTCATCCTGCAAACGACTCAGTAGGCATAAGAACATGGATTGGATTAAAAGACTGACCCGCCGCATCCGCATTTTGCTGACCCGGTCCCGGGTCGAGCGTGAGATGGACGAGGAGATGCGCGTCCACGTCGAGATGGAGGCCGAGGACCTGGTGAAGCGCGGTTCGAGTCGTGAGGACGCGCGACGCCAGGCGCTGGTGCGATTCGGTGGCGTCGAGCGCTACAAAGAGCAGGGTCGTGATGCTCGCGGCGTGCGTTGGCTGGTGGACGTGGGTCAGGATTTCCGTTATGCGCTGCGGACGTTCCGCAAGAGCCCCGGCTACACTTTCGTGGCGGCGCTGACGCTGGCGCTGGGCATCGGCGCGACCACGGCGATCTTCAGCGTGGTCGACGGCGTGCTGTTGAAGCCGCTGCCGTACCACGAGCCGGGACGGTTGATGATCATCATCCAACAGAACAGCCCGACGAATCGGCGGCCGCTGTCGGTCGTCGACTACCAGGCGGTCGAGGAGCGTGCGCGATCCTTCGAGAGAGTGAGTGCCTTATCACGCAGTAGGGCGATCCTGACGGGCGGTGACCAGCCCGAGCGGGTGGCAATCGGCCGGGTGACGGCCGACTGGTTCAACACGTTGGGCGTTCGCCCGGCCGAGGGCCGAGGATTTCTTCCCGGTGAGGATCGTCCTGGCGCGGAAAGAGTGGCCGTCATAAGCCACGCGTTTCGCGAGCGTTACTTCGGCCTGGGAGCCGACGTGATGGGGCGCACGCTGGTGCTGGACGGTGAGGGCTACACGGTCGTGGGCGTGTTGGCGCGCGGTGTCGTGTCGATGGCAGGCTGGCGCGCCGAAATCTGGCCGGTTCTGCAGCTTCAACCACCGCCGCGTCGCGGGCCGTTCTTCATCGTGGCTGTGGCGCGTCTGCGGAACGGGGTTTCCCAGGGTGACGCAGCCCGCGACCTGGCTGGGGTGAGCGAGCGGATCTTTCCGTTGTGGGCCGAGTCGTTCCAGGATCAAGAGGCGCGCCTGACTCCGTTCCCGCTTCGCGACGGCATGGTCGGCAACGTGGGAGGCGCGCTCGTGCTGCTCTTCGGCGCGGTCGTCTTTGTCCTTTTGATCGCGCTGGCCAACGTGGCGAACCTGTCGCTGGCGCGGGCGAGCACGCGGGAGCGGGAAGTAGCGCTCCGGACATCTCTGGGCGCCACCCGGGGTCGCCTGACGCGGCAATTACTAGTCGAGAGCGTGACCCTGGCCACGCTCGGCGGCCTGGTCGGCACCTTGCTCTCCGTCTTCGCTCTCGATGCGCTGCTCAGCCTGGGCCCGCAGCTGCGGCGTGTCGATGAGGTGAGGCTGGACGGCAGGGTCCTGGGATTCACCGCGTTGATCACGCTCGCCAGCGCCGTGCTTTCGGGACTCGCCCCGCTGGTCCACGGGATCACTTCCGATCTGGGGGCCGCTCTGCGGAGCGGGGGCCGCACCGGTTCAGACGGAAGGAGAGCGAACGTTTTCCGGGGTGCGCTGGTAACCGCCGAGTTTGCCCTGGCGTTGCCGCTGCTCGCCGGTGCGGTGCTGCTGTTCACCAGCCTGGAGCGCCTGCAGCGCGTAGATCCTGGCTTCGATCCCGAGAACCTGGTCGTGGCGCGGGCGTCGATCGCGTCCAGCCGATATCCGGAAGCCTCCTCCGTGGTGCAATTCTGGGATCGGGCGCTGCCCAGCCTCGCCGAGATCCCGGGTGTAGCCGCCGTCGGGCTCAGTTCTGCCGCGCCGCCGAACAACCCGGGCATGACCAACAACTTCGATCTGCGAGACAGACCGGTGCCGCCGGGCAGCAGCCGGCCGGCGGTGCCCTGGGTGATCGTCTCTCCCGGCTACTTCGACGCGATGGGCATTCGCGTACTCCAAGGACGACTGCCCGACGTCACCGACACGTTCGACAGTCCGCGAGTCGTTGCGGTTAGCAGCCGCTGGGCGGCCCGCTTCTACCCCGGCGAAGAGGTGCTGGGGAGGCAGTTATACGCGGGCGGAAACACGACGAATCCGGTGACTGTTGTCGGCGTAGTGAGCGACGTGAAGTATCAAGGCCTGGCCGGCACTGATGAGAGTGTGATCTACGAGTCGTACACACAGAGTCCTTGGCGCTCGGTGAACTTGGTCATCCGCAGCGCAGGAACCTTGGTGACCGCCGCGCAGGTGGGGAGCCGGCTCAATGCTCTGGATCCTGAGGTACCGCTGTCGAACGTGCAGACGATGCGGCAAAGACTCGCGGCATCGGTGGGCCGGCCGCGATACTGGGCGACACTCGTCGGCATCTTCGCCGCGGTCGGCGTGGTGCTGGCGGCCGTGGGGATCTATGGCGTTCTCTCGTATTCGGTTAGCAGGCAGGCGCGCGACATCGGCATACGTATGGCGCTGGGAGCGCAGGCGTCGGCGGTTCGCCGCACGGTCGTCGGTCGCGGGATGGGGCAGGCGGCGCTGGGGCTCGGCGTCGGACTCGGCGGAGCGTTGTATCTCACCCGCTGGCTGGAAGGCCTGTTGTTCGGAGTGTCGCCCACCGACCCCGCGACCTTCGGCTTGGTGTTACTACTACTGCTTGGCGTTGCCCTGGCGGCCTGCTATTGGCCGGCACAGCGCGCGACGAAGGTCGACCCCGTTCGAGTCCTCACGGAGGAGTGAGGTTCGAGCGCGTCGCGCGCCTTACCGCGCCGCGCTCAGGGCGACGCCCGACCGGTCGCCTGCAGCCCCAACTCGATTTCCGGCTGCGGCGGGTCCAGGTAGCGGGCCAGAAAGTCGTAGATGACCCGACGGACCTCCCAGGCCTCGGGCACGTCGAGCCGGTCGAAGCTGTGACCGCCCGGTAGATCGTAGATCTCGTACTCGAAGTCCTTGCCGGCCGCTGTGAGCGCCTGGATCAGGTGCTCGACCTCG
>JBDHKT010000230.1:0-5749 GCA_039586255.1 Gemmatimonadota bacterium
GAGTTTCTCCGGCCTGGCGCGCAGCCCGTGCTCCTCGATGCGCGCGACGACCCGCTCGATAACTTCCGCGTCCGGCTCAGTGGTCACCTCGACGGTGACGGAGGTGCGGCGCCGGAAGAGGAAGCCCTCGATTCGGCCGAGGAAGATGAGGGTCAGGGCAACGAGCGCCGTGGTGCCGAGCGCCTCGACGTAGGCGTGTGCGCCCACGGCAAGGCCGATGGCCGCGACGACCCAGAGGGTAGCCGCCGTGGTGAGACCGACCACGCTACCGCGCTCGACCAGGATCGTGCCGGCGCCGATGAAGCCGATCCCCGAGACGACCTGCGCGGCGATGCGACCGGGGTCCGCCGGCCCGACCGTGGCGGCGTTCGCCACCACCTGCGAGACGTCCATCAAGAGAGTGGCGCCGACGCAGATCAGGATGTTGGTCCTGAGTCCTGCCGGCTTGGCCGAGAGCTCGCGCTCGAGCCCGACGATGCCGCCCAGGAAGGCAGCCAGCACCAGCCTGCCCATCAGGCCCAGCCTCAGCGTTTCGATCCAGGTCGGGTCAAACCAGTCCAACGTTCCCTGCCCTCCTACTCGACTTTCGCTTTCGCGGGCCCTGTAGCCGGGCCCAGACCCATTCGCCGGCGCACCTCGGTCATCGTGTCGGCGGCGACGGCCCGCGCGTGCTCGGCCCCGGACCGGAGAGCTTCGATGACATGCTCGGGCTGTTTCATCAGCTCTTCCGCGCGCTCACGAATCGGTAGCAGCGCCTCTACGATGTTCTCGGCGAGGCGACGCTTGCACTCTATGCAGCCGATGCCCGCGGTGCGGCAGCCCTCATCGGCCCAGGCGATATCCTGCTCGCCGGAGAAGTGACGATGCAGGGTGAACAGATTGCAGACGTTCGGGTTGCCCGGGTCGTTGCGCCGCTTCCGCTGGGGGTCGGTGATCGCCGGGCGGATCTTCTCCCAGATCTCGTCCGGCGAGTCCAACAGGGCGATGGTGTTGTCCAGCGACTTCGACATCTTCGCCTGGCCGTCGAGGCCGAGGACCCGGCGGACCTTGCCTACGAGCGCCTGTGGCTCCGGGAAGTACTCGCCGAACCGGCCGTTCCACTTGCGGGCGATCTCGCGCGTCAGCTCGATGTGCTGGACCTGGTCCTCGCCGACCGGCACCGCCGCGGCGTGATAGAGGAGGATGTCGGCGGCCTGAAGGACCGGGTAGTTGAGCAGGCCAGCCAGCACCGACTCCTGGCGCGCCGACTTGTCCTTGTACTGGGTCATCCGCTCCAGCTCACCCAGCGGCGTCACGGTTGTGAAGACCCAGGCCAGCTCGCTATGCTCGGGGACGTCCGACTGGACGAAGATCGCGCACTTCTCGGGGTCGAGCCCCGCGGCGAGCAGGCCGAGCGCCAGATCGAAGATCTGTTGCGGCAACTCCTCCGGCTCGAACTGCTGGGTGATGGCGTGCAGGTCGACGATCGCCCGACGGCTGTATGCCGCTGAAGACACGTGGCTTGGGCTTGGCCATCCGTCACCCGTTGTATAATGACCTCGGAATGCCGAATATCGAGTCCCGGAGCTCGAGGGCGCGATATTCGCCGTTCTCGGCCCTCATCGGCCGACTAAGTTACCGTACGACAATAACATAATCAAGTTATGAACTCACTCGACGACCTGCTCCACGCCGCCCAGACGGCGGCCGGCGACGCTGCCGAACTCCACCGCCGCTCGCGACGGCTCGATCCCAGCGCCTGGGTCGAGAAAGGCCACTCCGACTGGGTGAGCGAGGTGGATCACGCGGCCGAGAAGGTCGTCGTGGAGGAGTTGCGCGGCGCGTTCCCCGGTCATGCAATCGTCGCCGAGGAAGGCGACTGGGGTGGCCCGACCCCGGACCAGGCGGAGGTTACCTGGTACATCGACCCGCTGGACGGCACCACCAACTACCTGCACGGATATCCCTACCACGCCGTCTCTATCGCCGCCGTCGATAGCGAGGGACCCGCCGTCGCCGTGGTGATCAACACCGGCCACTGGGAGACGTTCACGGCGCAGCGCGGCGAAGGTGCCCAGAAGGACGGGCATCCCATCGGCGTGTCGCGCGTCGCCGAATGCAAGCATGCCCTGATCGGCACCGGCTTTCCCTTCAAGAAGACGGAGTTGCTGGACGAATACCTACCTCAGTTCAGCGCGATCCTGACTCGAACGAGCGGTGTACGACGCACCGGCTCGGCCGCCCTCGATCTATGCGACCTGGCCTGCGGTCGCTTGGACGGCTTCTGGGAGCTGCACCTGGCGCCCTGGGACGTGGCGGCGGGCGTGCTAATCCTGCGCGAGGCGGGCGGGATCATCACAGACCTGTCGGGGTCGGATGACGTGGTGAAGCATGGTGCGTTCGTGGCGGGGAACCCTGCGATATACGCTGCGCTTCGGCAGGTCATCGGGTAGGGAAATCCCATCCCGCGGTCACCCGGGCCGCCACTGGATGAGGATGAGTGCGGTCACTATCAACCAGATGAGCGCCAGTCCGCCGAAGACCCAGTACTCGATGGGCTCGAAC
Source organism: Gemmatimonadota bacterium (assembly GCA_039586255.1). Lineage (GTDB taxonomy): Bacteria > Gemmatimonadota > Gemmatimonadetes > Palauibacterales > KS3-K002. Next base: position 2,545 of record JBDHKT010000230.1, read on the forward strand.
TCCTGCCGCCCCTTCTTGCCGTGGAACCAGGCTCCGGTGAGCACGGCCGGGAACGCGGTGACGACCGCAACCAGGGCAAGCCGGTAGGCCACCTCGGGCAGGACGTCCCGGTCGGCCAGCTGCTCGAAGACTGACAATACGCCCCAGGCAACGGCCCCGAAGGCGATCATGATCTGCGGCAGGCGCCGCTCTTTGAGACTCGCTACAAGGCCTTCCTCTTGCGGCTCCTTCCCCGGCGGCACCGGGGTCACCTCACCGGGCGCGGCGAGTAGGCGGGCTACGTCGGCGGCCCTAGGACGATGCTCGGGCTCCATGGCCAGGCAGCGCTTGAGCACCGCTTCGAGATCCGGCTCCACGTCACCGCGCAGCTCCGACAGCTGACGCGGCTCCCCCTGCATGTGGGCGGTGATCACCTCGCGCCGCGACTTCACGTCGTAGGGACCGCGACCGGTCAGTAGTTCGTAGCCCAGCAGCCCCAGCGCATAGACGTCGCTGAACTCGGTGATGTCCTGACCCGAGAGCTGTTCGGGGCTCATGTGAGCGGGGTCGCCGACCAGCTCACCCGTTCTCGTCAGGCGGGCCGCCTGGCCCGACTCGGCGCTGGCGAGTATCGCCACGATCCCGAAGTCGCTGAGCAGAGCGCGCCCCGAGTCCGCCTCGTAGAGCACGTTGTCGGGCCGGACGTCGCGATGGACGATTCCCTTCTGGTGGGCGGCCGCCAGCGCCGAAGCGACCTCGATGATGACGGTACGCGCCTCACCCACCGGCAGTGGGCCCTCAGCCTGCAGGCGCTCGTCCATCGTCTTCCCTTTCACGTACTGCATTACGAAATAGGGGAGATCGTTGGACAACCGGCCGACCCGATGGACCGAGACGATGTTGGGGTGGGAGAGTGCGGCGACCGCCTGCGCCTCACGCTCGAACCGCTGACGTGCCCGCTCATCGCGGGCGAGCTTGGGTGAGAGCACCTTGACCGCGACCATCCGCTTGAGTTGCTGCTCCCGGGCGAGGTACACGCTCGCCATCGAGCCGCGACCCAGCCGCCTGACGACCTCCAGCTCGGGCGCCAGCTCGGTCCTGAGCAGTTCCTCCAGCTCGTCGCCTCGGCCCGGCACCGGCGTGTCCCTCTGCTCCACACCGCCCTCCGGATGATCGTTTGCCGAGTCGGCAGAGTCTACGTCGCCGGCATCCATCTAGTGCTCTGTTTCTAGGGTAACCTACGGCCCGCTGTGGGGCGGACGTTAGCTCACCGCCCCTCTCCCAGGCAAGTGTCTATGCGCTGCAAACTCTCAGGTCTGCGACAACTATCGGCTGCCGACCCCTTCCTCCTTCTCTCGAACGATTACCGCCGGTACGGCGTGCTCCGCCATCGCCGCGTTGAACGCCGGGATCTGGGCGGCGATGATCTCATCCAGCCGGTCGAGCTGCACCTGCAACTGGCCCGACAGATCCTCGAACACGTCGTACGACTGCTGAGTCGGCTTCGCATCCGCACTCGACACGGTACCCGTCAACCCGGCGATCTTGTTGTTCAGCCTGATGGGGAAGTTGAGCGGGTCCTGCCGGCTGCGGTTCTTGGTTTGGTAGATCGCGTTCTCGACCTCGGAGAGCGCTTCCTTGATCTCCCGTGCCTGCTCCGAGACATCGTCGGCGAAGGGCTCGCCTTCCACGCGCTGCACTGCGGCGTCGATCTGACCACGGATATCGCGGATCCGCTGGACCGCGTCGTTCGCCTCGCTGACGCGGTCACGGATGCGGATCAGGAAATCGACCTGCTCCTGCAGGTCCGCCTGCGTCGCGTCGATGCGCGGGTCTTTCACGACCTCGATCGTCTCGTTCAGCTCACGGTCGCCCACCGTCAGCCGCACCTGGTAGGTGCCGGGGGCGGCGCGTGGGCCGGCCGTCGTGCCGGACCACATGATCATGCCGGGGAAGCTGCTGGCATCGGGGTAGCGCAGGTTCCAGACGAACCGGTTCATCCCGGCCTCGATCGAGACGTCGCCCTCCTCGCGGCCAGGCTCCGGCTTACTGGAGAACTCACGAATCAGGGTGCCGTCGGCCTCCAGGAAGGCGAGCTTGACCTCCTCCTCCGGCTCGTCGGCGAAGTAGTAATGCACCACGGCACCGCTTGGCGGGTTGTTCCCTACACCCGGCACGAACCCGCCGAAGCCGCCCCCGCCCATCCGGTACGTGGCCCGCGGCTCGAAGAGATGGACGTCGGCAGCGGCGACCTCGCCGTTGAGCCGGTGGAGCGGCGTGAGGTCATCGAGAATCCAGAATGACCGGCCGTGCGTGGCCAGCACTAGGTCGTCCTCCTTGATCACCATGTCACGCACCGGTGTGACCGGCAGGTTCAGCTGCAGGCTCTGCCAGCGTTCGCCGTCGTCGAACGAGACGTAGACACCGAACTCGCCGCCGGCGTAGAGCAGGCCGCGTCGCGCCGGATCCTCACGTACCACGCGGATGAAATGGCCCTCCGGGATGCCGCGGACGATCGCCCTCCAGCTTCGACCGTAGTCGGTGGTCTTGAAGATGTAGGGGCTGAAGTCGTCCAGCTTGTAACGGTTGACTGCGACGTACGCGGTGCCGGGCTGATGGGGCGACTCCTCGACGATGCTTACCAGTCCCCACTCGGGCATGTTGCGCGGCGTAATCTCCTCCCAATTGCCGCCGCCGTCCCGGGTGACCCACACTCGTCCATCGTCGCTGCCCGCCCAGATCGTGTTCCGGTCGTTCTGCGACGGTACGAGCGCGAAGATCGTCGCGTAGTACTCGACGCTGGTATTGTCCTTGGTGATCGGGCCGCCGGATGAGATCTGCTTGCTCTTGTCGTTGTGGGTGAGATCGGGGCTGATGACTTCCCAGCTCCGACCCTCGTCTCGTGAGCGGAAGACGACGTTCGCGCTTATGTACAGCTCGTCGGGATCGAAGGGCGACAGCACGATCGGGAAGGTCCACTGGAACCGGTACCTGAGGTCGGCGGCACCCCAGCCCATCGGGTTATCCGGCCAGGCGTGAATGCTACGGTTCTGACCCGTCGCCCGGTCGTAGCGGCTGATCTGGCCGCCGTAGCAGCCGGCGTAGGACACGTCGGGGTTGTCGGGGCGTACCGCGATGTAGCCACTCTCGCAACCACCGACCTTGTACCAGTCCTGCATGGTGATCCCGAAGCCGGTCGTGCGGCTGGGCGTGCACAGCGTGCTGT
>JBDHKT010000231.1:0-4323 GCA_039586255.1 Gemmatimonadota bacterium
ATCGTCCAGTACCTCGACCGGCAGCCGCTCCTTCTTCTGTCCGCGCTCCAGCACCGCGTCGAGGGACGTCAGGGCCGACTCCATCCGCAGTTGCTCCAGCTGCTCCCGGACCCGCTCGTAGCTCACAGCGGCGCTCATGGCGCGCACTCCGCGACGAGACGTTCGTAGACCTCGAGCGGGCGGACCTCCACCGCGGGAGAGCTGCGGTGGATCCGATCCAGCAACAGCGTCTCCTCCGAGGTCCCTAGCTGCACGAAGCGCGGCTGAGCGCCCCGCTGGCGACGCGCCCTGCGGCCGTTGCCGCGCGTCAGCCGCCGGATCGCCGCGGCGTGCTCGGGCAGCGTCACCCGAGCGCTACCCCGCCGACGTCTCCGGTGCAAGGCCACGAGCTCTTCTCCCAGGTAGACCGAGAAGGCGTCGCCCACGTTCTCCCCCTCAGCCCGTACGCTGACACTCCGGCCCACCGCCCGGGGATCGACACTGTACGCGACTGCGTGGTAGCTGATGTGGCAGTCCGAGGGCACCTGGCGAAACTCCAGCGGCCGCACGTCATAGGCCGGCACGGCCGCGAAGTGCCTCAGGTGGGGAAGCTCCCCAGCGTGACGATCGACCGGCCGCTCTCGCGTCGTGCCGTGCACCCGCACATTGGCCACTGTGTCGAGCCAGACCTCGAGCTGCTGGTTCAGATCGTCAAGATCGCTGAAGCTCCGACCCTCGAGGAACGACGTTTTGATGTAGCCCACTCCCCGCTCGACTTTCCCCTTGGACAAAGCTGTCAAATGCGCCGCATCCGGATAGTCGGGCCGGACATTTCCGCATCACCCACCCTTTCCATCCGCTGTCCGGCCGAAGCTACGAGCTTCTGAGCCAGCGCACCAACTGGGGCGAAGAGCGCGTGATGTTTCACGACGCGGAGGGGCGACTACGCTCAGTCCCGGCGTCGTGGACCAGCGCGGTCGCGCCGGATCCCTTCGTATTGGTGTCGGCCGGTCGAGCGCTATTCCGAACGGAGGACCTGCTCAGGCTGCTGGCGTTGGTTCGCGGCGAGGCGGCCGACGCGGGGAGCGAGAGCGAGCGAGATTGCCTACGGGAGGGTGTAAAGTGAATTGCGCCGCCTATGTAAAGAGAATAACGCCAGAGGAATCAGACGGCTGGCTTACCGTGCGCCGCGTTATTCAGCTTGGTGATTTGGCCTTAGGACCTTCGCCCGGCAAGACCCTCTTGACAAGGCGACGGCTGCGGCGTAATTGTCATGACACACGCCTGTGCCAGGGGGCCCCTCATGGCGAACAGACCGGAGCCGGATCGGAAGAGCCAAGCCTTAGGCGAGCACGGAGCGCTGAATCCGCGACCGGAGTGGGTCAGCGACGAGCTCTTTCGGGACAGCGACTTCTTCGATCCCCGCGACCTCGTCCAGGTGAAGTACGAGATGCTGCGCCGCGTCCAGCGGGACGGCGATTCGGTCAGCGACGCGGTGCGGGCGTTCGGCTTCTCCCGGCCCACCTTCTATCACGCCGCCGAGGCGCTGACCCGCGAGGGGCTGGCGGGGCTGTTGCCGAAGCGGCGCGGGCCCAAGGCAGGGCACAAGCTGACCGAGCCGATCATGGACTTCCTCGAGCAGGCGCGTGCCGAGGATCCCTCGTTGCGATCCAGCGAGTTGGCCGAGCGCCTTCGGGAGGAGTTTGGGCTGTTGGTGCATCCGCGCAGCATCGAGCGGGCACTGGCGCGCCGGGAAAAAAAACGCCGGCGATCGAGGGAGCGGCGACCCCTGTAGCGGCGGTGGATTGGACCGGGCGCTACGAGGCGCTTCGGGCTCACGCCATGGGGACCGCCCTCTTGAGTTCCGTGCCGCTTGGGCTCGCGCTTCTCCGGCACCGCGGTGTGGCGGCCTGGATGGCCGCAGAGACCGGCTCCTCGGAGGTGGAGGAGAGGCTCCCTTCGAGAGTCCAGGCACCGGCGACGTCGGGTGCCGGCCGCACTGAGCTGGTCCGGGTGCTCGCCGCAATGGCGCTTCTCGGGTGGGGGAGGACGGGCACATGAATCCGATGGCCTCGACGAAAATCACGGCGCGGCACCTGCGGCGCGATGCGTACCTCTACGTCCGGCAATCGACGCTGCGTCAGGTCTTCGAGAACACCGAGAGCACGAAACGTCAGTACGCACTGCGTCAGCGAGCAGTGGCGCTCGGATGGCCGCTCGAGCGAGTCGTGGTGATCGACAGCGATCTGGGTCAGTCGGCGGCGTCGGCCGTGGATCGGGAGGGTTTCCAGAGGCTCGTGGGGGAGGTCGGCATGGGGCGGGCCGGCATCGTACTGGGGCTGGAGGTCTCCCGCCTCGCCCGAAGCTCCACGGACTGGCACCGACTGCTCGAGATCTGCGCGCTAATGGATACGCTCATCCTCGATGAGGACGGGATCTACGACCCCAGCCATTACAACGACCGTCTGCTGCTGGGACTCAAAGGGACGATGAGCGAGGCGGAGCTGCATGTCCTGCGGGCCCGGCTCCGGGGCGGGATCTTGAGCAAGGCCGGACGGGGCGAACTGAAAAGCCCGCTTCCGGTCGGATTCGTCTACACTGGGCCCGACGACCAGGTGAGCCTGGATCCGGACCAGCAGGTCCAAGGCGCCATTCGGCTCTTCTTCGAGTCCTTCCGCCGCACCGGATCGGCGACCGCGACGGTGCGGTATTTCAATGACCAGGGCCTGTTCTTCCCGCGGCGGGTCCGGACGGGACCGCACAAGGGCGAGCTGGTCTTTGCCCCGCTCCTGCACTCCCGGGCCCTCCAGATTCTGAAGAATCCGCGCTACGCCGGGGCCTTCTTCTTCGGGCGCACCCGACAACGGAAAAGCGCCGAGGGCCACACCCGTTTGGAGCGCCTCCCTCGGGACGAGTGGCATAGCCTGATCCCGGATGCCCACGAGGGCTACATCACCTGGAAGGAGTACGAGGAAAACCTGCGCCGTCTCAAGGAGAACGCGCAGGCCCTCGGCGTCGACCGTCGCAAGAGTCCGCCGCGCGAGGGACCGGCGCTTCTCCAGGGGCTCGTCCTCTGCGGTCGCTGCGGCGATCGGATGACGGTGCGCTATCACACGCGCCGGGGACGGGCCCTGCCGGAGTACATGTGCCAGCGGCAGGGCATCCAGCACGGCGAGCCGATCTGCCAGCGTGTGCCGGGAAGCGAACTGGACGAGGCGATCGGTAAGCTCCTAGTCGAGGCGGTTACCCCCATAGCGCTGGAGGTAACGCTCGCCGTGCAAGACGAGCTCTGCGCCCGAGCCGAGGAACTCGATCGCGTACAGCGCAATCAGGTCGAGCGGGCTCGCTACGAGGCGCAACTTGCGGAACGCCGCTACCGGCGCGTCGACCCGGACCATCGGCTCGTGGCCGATGCTCTCGAAGCCGACTGGAATGAGAAGCTCCGGGCACTGGCCGACGCCCAGGACGCCTATGAGGCGCAGAAGAAGGCGGATACGATGCTCCTGGACGAGAGGCAGCGCGCTGAGATCCTGGCACTGGCGACCGACTTCCCCCGGCTCTGGAAGGATCCTCAAACGCCCATCCGGGAGAAGAAGCGCATGGTCCGGCTCGTGATTGAGGATGTGACCTTACTGAAGCGGGAGGAGATCACGGCGCACATCCGCTTCCGAGGGGGTGCGACTCGCACGCTCACATTGCCTCGGCCGCGCTCCGCCTGGGAGCTACGTCAGACGAATCCCGAGGTCGTCCGGCAGATCGATCGGCTGCTCGATGATCATACCGAAGGCGAGATCACCCGCCTCCTCAACGAGCGCGGGCTGCGCTCTGGCGAAGGACTCCTCTTTAATCGCAACATAGTGCTGAAGATCCGGAGGAAATATCGCTTGGCACCACGCTACGAGCGGCTCCGACGAAAAGGGCTCCTCGACGTGGACGAGATGGCTGCGTGCCTCGGGGTCCACCCCACGACCGTCAGACTGTGGCGTGCGGCCGGTCTCCTGCAGGCCTATCCTTTTAACGACAAGAACGAGTGCCTCTACGAGCGGCCGGTCGACGACCGACCGCAGAAATTCACGCGGAAAGGCGTCTATGCAAAGCGACTTGACCGAACTTACTCCCCATCATGCCTGTGAGGTGCAATATGCGATCAAGCCCTTGCACTCGGGCTCCCCCACGTACGCCGGCGTCGAGCGAATGCCTAACCATCGCAGCTCGGCGGCGAACTGCCGTGCCGTGTACTGCGGTGCCCAGTCATGCCTGAGGCCGAGGCCCAGCGCGATCTTCGCTACAAAGCCACCCAGGTGAGTCCGCACCCCTTGCCGGATCGGCTCCAGGGCGGCCCAG
>JBDHKT010000232.1:0-4293 GCA_039586255.1 Gemmatimonadota bacterium
CGTCCCAGATCTCGAGCATCCCGCCACTGGCAAGAGCCAGAACCGACCGGTCCGGACTGATTGCGCAGGTCCAGCATGATCCGGCCAAGTCAGCCCGGACATCCCAACTGCCGGTGTCCCATATCCTGACGCTATCGAAGTCTGCCGAGACGAGGAGTGAACCGTCCGGACAGATTTCCAAAGTTCTGATGTCTTCTGTGTGACCGGAGAGCGTCGTGACCAGCTCGCCCGTCCTGGCGTCCCACACGCTCAGAGTTTTGCCACGTGAAGCTACGATCAGCGAGCCATCCGGGCTGACAACGCAGCACGAGATTGGAACCCCGCGACCGGCAAAGGTGGCGCGCTCCTTTCCGCTATCGGTATCCCAAACCTTGATGGTCCCATAGCCGTCACCGCAGACGATGAACGACCCGTCTGGGCTGATGCGGAAAACTTCGATTTGCCGAGAATGAACTAGGGTCGCTCGCTCCCGGCCGGTTGCCGCGTCCCAGATCTTCAGCTGGCCGTTCCAGTCTGCCGAGACGACGTGTGTGCTGTCCGGACTGATTGCGCACGCCGCCACCGTACTCGAGTGACCGCTAGTTGTCGCCAGTTCTCGGCCGGTCACCGGATCCCATATCCTGACCGTGCCATCACTGCCGGCAGAGACGATGAAGGAGCTGTCCGGACTGACGGCGCAATCTCTGACGCTATCCGTGTGTCCCGCCAGCGTGGCCCTGTATTGTCCGCTTTCGCCGTCCCAAATCATCAGCGTGCCATCATCGCTGGCACTGAGTACGAACGACCCATCCGGACTAATGGCACAGCATTCGATTGCGCCGGCATGCCCGACCTCTGACATCGGCTCGAGTTCAGGTACGGCATCCCAGATCTTCAGGGTGGAGTCCCAACCGGCTGAAACGATGTACGATGCATCAGGGCTGATCGCGCATCCTGAGACGCCCTGGGAGTGGCCGGTAAGCGTAGCGCGTTCTTGTCCCGACGCAGCATCCCAAATCTTCAAGGTGCGGTCGACGCTGCCGGAAACTATGAACGATCCGTCTGGGCTGATCGCGCAGCACAACACGGCGTCCTCATGTCCGGTCAGCGTGTGGCGCTCTTGTGCCGACTCAACGTCCCAGATCTTCAGCGTACGATCTTTGCTGGCGGAAACGATGAACGAGCCGTCCGGACTGATGGCGCAACCTGACACTTCGCCCTTGTGCCCGGCGAGCGTGCCAAGATCCCTTCCTGACTTGACATCCCAAATCTTCAGCGTGCGGTCTTGGCTGGCGGAGACGATGAATGATCCGTCCGGACTCACCGCGCAGCCGAGTACCGACCCCTCGTACTGGCGGTGCGCGTCAATAGTCGGACGAAGCTGTTTCCCGCCGTCGCCGTCCCAAAACTTGACGGCCCCATACTGGTCACCGGAGACGTAGCATGATCCGTCCGGAGTCATCGCGCAGCAGAACGCGGAAGTGTCGTGTCCATCTAGTTGGACGTGCTCCCCACCTGTTGTCGTATTCCAGGTCTTTACGGTCTGGTCCGGGTTGGGCGGCTTCAGGCTACCGGACCCCCACTCGCACTCGCGATCGGCTTCGAGTGCCAGGGAGGACCAACCCCCGGCGGAGATGATTATTGAACTGCAGGGGCTCACTGCGCAGTCGTTGACGCTGGTCTCATGTCCAGTCAACGTCGCGAGTTCACGGCCGGTATCGGCGGCCCAGAGCTTGAGCGTTTGATCAGAACTTGAGGAGACTATGAAGGACCCATCTGGGCTGACAGCGCAGGCGGTCAGGCCTTTTCGATGCCCGGAGAGCGTTCGGTGTAAGGCTGCTGACTCGGGGAACGGCGTCCTGCGCCTGAGCCAGGGCTCCGCATTCGGCGAGTCTCTGCTGGCAAGCGCGGGCGCCAGCACTTCAAAGGCCGGCCCCTCCTCATATTGCAGGCGGTTGTATAACTGTTGCCAGACTAAGTCTGGCCGCTCCAAAAGGAAGTGACCCTCCAGTCGAAGCGCCCGTGCGAAGGCATCGAGCGTTCGCGCCTGCTTAGCAGTTGTGTCTTCATCGACCGTTTGCTTCATCGCACTGCTGTTGCCTCAGAAGGACCCGCCCCTCTGTAGACGATCCTCCAGATCCGGCCGCCACGATCGTCCGTGACATACAGCGACCCGTCGGGCCCCTGGGCTAACCCCGAGGGCCGGTGCGCAGCGCCCCGGGGACTCACGTCGTCGCCGGCGAACCCGTCTGCGAACACCTCCCAGTCGCCAACCGGTTCTTCTCCCTCGAACGGGACGAAGACCACGTTGTAGCCGCCCTGTGGCAAGGGCGCACGGTTCCAGGAGCCGTGGAAGGCGATGAAAGCACCGCCGCGATAGCGCTCGGGGAACTGATTGCCAGTGTAGAATTGCAGGGCATTGGGGGCCCAGTGCGCCGGGAATGCGACTAGCGGCTCCTTCTTCGAGCTGCAGCGTCCCGCTTTGTCCCCGTCTCCGCCGTATTCCGGCGCCAGAACGAGGCGGTTGTGCACGGGATCGTGGTAGCAGTAGGGCCAGCCGAAATCGTCACCCGGCTCGATCTTGACCAGCTCCTCCGAGGGCTTCTCCGCGTTGTCCTCGGGAGTGAATAGATCGGACCAGCTCCGGCCCAGTTGATCGCGACCGTGCTGTGCTCCGTACACGTCGCCCGTTTGCGGGTGAAGGGTCAGCGCCACGGTGTTCCTCAGTCCGGTGGCAAAACGCTCGCCGTCGTCCTGGCGCTGCCCTTGCTCTGCGGCGTCGAACTTCCAAATGCCGGCGCGGCTTTCGAGGTCGGGGCAGGGGTCCTTGCCGGGCGAACCGCTCGCGCGATCTTCTTCCTGCCAGGAGTTGGACGGCGAACCGATGTTGACGAACAACTCGCCGACCGATGTGACGGCGATCGACTTGTCACGGTGGCTGCGGTCGGCCGGGAGCTCGGAGACGATGGCCTGGGCCGCGCCGGAAGGCTCTAGGCTGCCGGCCGGCAGCGGAAAGCGGATCACTCGGTCGTTTGCGCCGAAGTACAGGTAGCCGTTGTGAAGAGCGATGCCGGTACCGCCGACGTCACCAAACTGCCGGCGGACGTCGGCCTCTCCGTCGCCGTCGGTGTCGCGCATCGCGACCACGCCGACCGCTGCGCCTCCGCGGCTTCGGCGAAGTGCCACGAACACGTCACCGTTCTCTGCAACGACTATATGCCGGGCACTCCCCAAAGAGTCGGCGAATATCCGGGCGCAGAATCCGTCGGGTAGGCTGATCGTGGAATCGCAGCCTTGGGCTCCCTGAGGTGCGCGTGTCAGTCCGACCGCCGCAAGCACCGCGAGTGCCGTTGCCAGAGACAGGTAGGCACGTCTTGGCTGCGGCATCGCACTAACCTCCGTCTGTTCCGGCCCTGTCGGGTGCTATCGATGCACCGGATATTCGGGCTTGACGACCTCGTAAGGCGGGTTGTTCACTACCTCCTGTAGCGCCGCGTTGATCGCCGCCTGCAGTTGCGGGTCGCGCCCCTCCAGCCAGTCCAGAGGATACCATTCGACTTCGAGGTGCGGTTCGACACCGATGTTCTCGATACCCCACGAGCCGGCCGGATCGTATGCTGCCCGATTCGGTATGCTGATGCGACCGCCGTCGATGAGTTGCGGTATGTACACGTAGGGCCCGATGCCGGCGCCCATGGTGCGCGTCCCGATGATTCTGCCGACGTTCCCCAGCCTGAACATGAGGGCAAACGTCTCGGCCGCCGAAGCGTTCACATCGTTTGTCAGTAGTACTTTTGCTGAAGGCATCGGGTTCGTGGGCACGCCAAGATCGTCACCGTGCCGGAATGTGTAGTAATAGAGCGGGGTCCGGCGGAGCATCTCGATCAGGTAGTCGGAAGTGATGCCGCCACCGGCGAACCGCTGGTCGATGACCAGCCCACGCTTGTCGGAGCTGTCGAGGAGCTGCTGCAGCACCAGTTCGATGGCCCTGGAACCGAAGCCGGGTACCCAGACGTATCCCAGCACGCCCTGAGATTCCTCTTCCACCACCTGGCGGTTGCGCTCCGCCCAGTTCACGCGGCGCAAGGAGTTTTCACCGGGGATGGGGACTACGGTGAAGCTGTGCGCGTCGCTGCCGTCGGGGCTCCTGCCGACGGTGAGCTCCACCGGTCTGAGCGCCGTGCCCTCGAAGTACGAGTAGAGGTTCCTGTCGGCGGTGATTTCTTCGCCGTCGATGGCGATCAAGTACTCGCCGTCCCGGACGTAGAAGCCGGGCTCGTCGAGGGGCGACCTGAAGAGTGGGTTGCCCCAGTT
>JBDHKT010000233.1:0-4291 GCA_039586255.1 Gemmatimonadota bacterium
GAGTCGGGTTTCCCGACCGACGATCCACGGCTGCTCTCGCTGCTTCCGCTTATCTACGTGGCGTGGTCGGATAGCGACCTCACGCTGGCGGAGTGGCGAGCGATCGCCGACCAGGTAGAAAAGCTCGACCTGCCCGAGGGGACGAAGCTACCGGTGCTGGAACGCTGGCTGAACCCGGACGCGCCACCGGACCCGGGTGAACTGCGCACTCTGCTGAGCGTGATTCGGCGCATGGCGGCTGGGTTGCCGGAGGCGACGCGGCGGTCGCTGGCGGATCTCGGGGTCGAGCTGGCGCAGGCGAGTGGCGGTGACGATTCGCTGTTCTGGCTGCGTCCCGAGATCACCGAGGCACTGGCGGATATCGAAGGTGCGCTGGGGGTGGACGCTTCCCAGGTCTGCAGGGAGCTTCTGAGCCCCGAGGGCGTGCGGCCAGACGGCGAGGACGAGGAGCCGGCTCCGACGTTCGAGGTCGGTTCGATGGCGCGGCTGTTGGGCGGCGCCTATCGCGAGACGCGCGAGGCGGTCCTGAAGGTCCTGCGCGACCCGAAGTTCCGTTACGAGTATGGACTCGACCGAACGACCTACCGGGAGCGCGTGATGGATTGGTGTCGCGAACTTGCGCGGCACGGTTTCGGCGCTCTGGCTTTCCCGCCGGACTACGGTGGTAAAGGTGACATCGGCCGTTTCCTCGCCGTATCCGAGATGTTGGGCTACCACGACCTGAGTCTGGCGGTGAAGTTCGGCGTCCAATTCGGGTTGTTCGGGGGTAGCGTCTCCAGCCTCGGCACACAACGTCATCACGAGAAGTACCTGCCCGATATCGGCACGCTGGAGCTGCCCGGTTGCTTCGCGATGACCGAGGCGGCGCACGGCTCGAACGTACGCGATATCGAAACGCTGGCGCGCTACGACAAGAAGGCACGTGAGTTTATGATCAACACGCCGACTGGTCGGGCGCGTAAGGTCTACATTGCCAACGCCGTGCGTCACGGCCGGATGGCCACCGTGTTCGCGCAACTCCAGCTCGATGACGCGCGATACGGCGTGCACGCCTTCCTCGTCCCGATTCGCGATCGCGAGGGGAAGCTTCGTCCGGGGATCCGCATCCGTGACCACGGTGAGAAGCTCGGGCTGGGCGGCGTCGACAACGGTTCCATCTGGTTCGACCACGTCCATATTCCACGTGAGAACCTGCTGAACCGGTTCGCCTACGTCAGCGCGGACGGCGTCTACACCACGACGATCCCCAGCGACGCGAAGCGCTTCTTCACCATGCTCGGTATGCTGGTCGGCGGGCGGATCAACATAGCCGCCGTGGCGTTGAGCGCGGTGAAGAGCGGGTTGACGATAGCTGTACGGTACGGTGCACGGCGGCGACAGTTCGGACCGCCGGGCGAGCCCGAGATCCGCATCCTCGACTACCGGAGCCACCAGCGCCGCCTGATGCCGCCGCTGGCGACGACCTTCGCCCTCGACTTCGCCACAAGGCACCTGGTGCGGACATACATGGCGCGTCGCGGCATGATGTCCCGAGAGGTCGAGGTGCTGGCGGCAGGGCTAAAGGCGTACACGACCTGGCACGCCGTTCAAACCCTGCAGACATGCCGCGAAGCGTGCGGCGGCTCCGGCTACATGGCGGTCAACCGCTTCGCTTCGCTGCGAGCCGATACCGACGTTTTCACCACGTTGGAAGGTGACAACACGGTACTGATGCAACTCGTTGCCAAGGCACTGCTCAGCGATTTCCAGGAGCAGTTCGAGGAGGCTCGGTTCCTCGGGATCATGAGACACGTGAGCGGGAAGGCGGCGCGAGCCATCGTCGAGCTTAACCCAATCGTCACCCGCATGACCGACGAGTCGCACCTGCGCGACCCCGAATTCCAGCTCGGCGCGCTCCGCTTCCGCGAGAACCAGCTACTGGTCAGCGCGGCACGACGACTGAAGAAGCGAATCGATAAGGGCATGGACGTGTTCGCGGCCATGAACGATTGCCAGGATCACCTGCTGGCGCTGGCGCACGCACACGTCGAGGCGGGGATCCTCGAGCAGTTCCACGACGCCATTCAGGACGTGCCCAACGAGCAGCTGCAGTCGATCCTCAAAACACTCCGCGACCTGTTCGCGCTGTCACGGATCGAGGCTGATCGTGGTTGGTTTCTCGAGCAAGGCTATATCGAGGGTAACAAGGCGAGGAAGATCCGCAAACTCGTGAACCGAATGTGTCACGAAGTACGCCTGCAGGCCCTACCGATCGTCAACTCGTTTGCCATCCCGGACGAACTGCTCGGGGCGCCGATAGCACTCGGTGAGTTCGCGACGGAGAGGCCTCCGGGGGGCTAGACGGGGGCCGCCGAAGACGGCCGACCGAAAGCCGAACGCCGCCGGGGCTCTAAGGCCTCGGCGGCGTTTCTTATAGAAACGGAGGCCCGCTCGTTATCGGCTGCGACCGCTCCCACAGCGGGCAGGTGGGACAGCTGAGGTAGTCTTCGTCAGTTCAAGACAGTTTGGAAGCGACAGCTCCCGAACGAGCCTCCGTGAAGAATTGTCAAAAAGCGACTGTACCTCTGAATTCTCCCCGATCCTGCCGATCAGAGGATCCCGACGATCAGGTAAATCACCGTGCTCAGGATGACCAGCAGACCAGCGCACGCTTCGAAACGCTCAGGTACCGTCAGGACCTTCGCTCTTGTTCTCATGCTGTCATCTTTCTGACAGGGCGAGGAGGTGAGTGGTACAGTTACCGCCAATGATAGACCGGGCGGATCAGGTGGCGATCAGGTAGCGGTCAGGTAGACGGCTCGCCTATCAGGTGCTTATCAGGTCGGAGCGTCGCGCTATCACGCGGCTATCAGGCAGCTATCATGTTCAAGGATCATGTGGGCGGTGGTGGTCATGTGGTGCGGTGAAACAGATGTTTTTCCGCCGCCCCGGAGCCGACCGCCTTGTGGTGAACGGGCTGGGTGGGCAGATTCCGGGGAATCCCGGCGGGCTGAGGTCAGATGATCGAGATACGTACACTGGGGCGTACATCCGTGGCGGTGGACGGCGAGCCGCTGACCGGCGAGGCGGCCTGGCCTAAGTCGTTGGCGTTGCTCGTCTACATGGCCCGGGAGCCGGGTCCCGACCGGCGTGACGAGATCCTCGGGGTGCTGTGGCCTGACCGGGACGAGAAGCGGGCACGGCGAGCCCTGAACCAGCTACTCTACACGCTTCGCAAGACCAGCCCACAGCTAACCCTGGAGAGCGTCGAGGACGCGGTAGACTTCGGCCGCGAGGTCTGGCTAGACGTGGAGGAGTTCGAGCGCCGCCTCGAGGCCGGTGATCCTAGGGACGCGGTATCGCTGTACGAGGGCCCATTCTTGGCCGACCTGGCGGTTAACGAACCGGACTTTGACCACTGGGCAGACCGGCAGCGTGCGGACCTGCAGCGGAAGTTTCGCAAGGCGGCCCTCGAGCTGGCGGGTCAGGCGCGCGAGGCGGGCGATCTCGACGGCGCGGTGACCTACTGCCGCCGGCTGGTCGATTCGGACACGCTGGACGACGAAGCTCAACATCTGCTGATCGAGTCTCTGTACCTGCGGGGCGATCGTGTGGGGGCGCTGCGTCAGTACGATGTGTACCGCGATCTGCTTGCTAGGGAACTGGAGGTCGAGCCTCTGGAGCACACACGGCAGCTGGTGGAGCGGATCCGCGGGGAGCCACAAGCGGCCGAGGGCCTCGAGGAGGCGGTGACGTCTGAGGGTGATGGGCGCGCGCGGCCGGCCGCGGATGCCGAGGACGCCGTCGGGGTGCGACCGCCGAGGCGGGCCAAGGGGCCGCCGATTCGCCGGAGCTGGATAGTGGCGGGCGCGATGGCCGTTGTGGCGGTGTTGGCCGTTGCGCTCTGGCCCTGGCGGGCCGATGGCCCGGGCGGCGCCGGCGACGGGATGCTGACGGCGGAGTCGATGCGGGTGGCGGTGCTGCCGTTCGCGCCGCACGGGTTCGGAGATGATGACGACGGCCTATCGGTGGGTGTGGCGCAGCTCCTGGCCATCAACCTCGAGGAGCTCGGCTCGCTGGAGATCGTCCCTCACCATACGGTTCTCGAGATATGGGAGCGCGGCGGCTTAAACGGGGCAGCCGCGTTCAGCGCCGAGTCGCTGAGCGTGCTCGCCGGTAACATGCAGGCCACCTCGCTGGTCTTGGGCGACCTCCACGCCGGCGGCGACGAGCTGCGGATCGTGGCTGAGCTGGTGGGCGGCCGGACCGGCGTCGTGCTTGCGCGGGCCGATGTGCGCGGGCCGCGGGACAG
>JBDHKT010000234.1:0-4242 GCA_039586255.1 Gemmatimonadota bacterium
CAACGCCAACTATTTCGGCGCGACTCCGGCGACCGGCTACGAGACGCTCTTATACGACTGCATGAACGGCGACGCCAACCTCTTCCAGCGCGGCGACAACGCCGAGGCCGCCTGGAGCGTGGTGAATCCGATCCTCGATGTCTGGAGTGCGCTGCCGCCTCGCGAGTTCCCCAATTACGCCGCCGGCACCTGGGGACCCGAGTCGGCCGGCGAGCTCTTGCGCCGCGACGGTCGCCGCTGGAGGAAGCTCTGATGAAGATACTCGCCGGTGACATCGGCGGCACCAACGCCAGGCTGGCCGTCTACGACGTCGAGCTGACGCATTACGAGACGCTCGTCGCCGAATCGTTCCCCAGCCGCGAGTACGGGTCGCTCGAGGAGATCGTCGCAGGGTTCATGAGCGGCCACGGCATCGAGTGCCAGCGCGCCTGCTTCGGCGTGCCCGGACCGGTCAAGGACGGCCGGGCGCAGACGACGAACCTGCCCTGGTTGGTCGAGACCTCGAGGCTGGCCGGCGCCGCCCGGGTCGCCGCCGTCGCGGTGGTCAACGATCTGAAAGCCCAGGCCTATGGCATCGCCGTGCTCGGGCCGGAGGACTTCGAGGTGCTCAACCCGGGCAGCGAGACGGCCGGCGGCAACGCGGCCCTCATCGCGGCGGGAACCGGCCTCGGTCAGGCGGGCCTCTACTGGGATGGGCAGGCATACCACCCCTTCGCCACCGAGGGTGGGCACACCTCCTTCGGGCCGAGCGGCGAACGCCAGGTCGCCCTGCTCGATTTCCTCGCCCAGCGGTTCGGCCGCGTCAGCTGGGAGCGCATCGTGTCCGGCCCCGGTTTGGTGAACATCTTCGAGTTCTTGCTCGAGTATCGGGACGCCGCGAAACCGGCCTGGCTGGACGAGGAAGTCGGAGAGAACGGTGACCCGGCTCCGGTAATCACAAAGGCTGCGTTAGAGGGACGCTGTGAGATCTGCGTCGAGACCCTCGAGCTCTTCGTCGAGCTGTACGGCGCCGAGGCCGGCAACTTGGCCCTCAAGATGCTGGCCACCGGTGGCATGTTCATCGGCGGCGGCATCGCGCCCAAGATCGTCGATGCGCTGAGGGAACCGGCGTTCATGAACGCGTTCCTCGACAAGGGTCGCATGCGACCCCTGCTCGAGGCGACACCGGTGCGGGTGATCACCAACAAGAGCACCGCCCTCCTGGGCGCCGCCCGCTATGCGGCCAGCCTGGGAGCAGCGGCGTAGAGAGGGCGGGAGACGGCATGTCAGATCAGGCGATCAGTTTGAGCCGCCGGCTGGCCGAGGGTCGAAGGCAGATCGGTAACCGGGCCGGCGAGCTTCCGACGCTGATCCTCGAGATGGGTTATGCCGCGAAGATCCTCACGCGCGAGATCCGCAGGGCCGCCCTGGTCGGGAAGCTGGGGCTCGCCGGCGAGCAGAACCCGAGTGGTGATACGCAGAAGAAGCTCGACGTCTACTCGAACGAGGTGGTGCTCGGTACGTTCACGGATACCGGTCTGGTCGCCGCCATCGTATCCGAGGAGATGGATGAGCTGCGCACGATCAGCTGCACCGACGAGGCCGAGTATCTGTTGTGCGTCGACCCGCTCGATGGTTCGTCAAACACCGACGTCAACGGAGCGGTAGGTACGATCTTCAGCTTCTATCGCCGCGGAGTGTCCGGCGCCTGCGTCGATTGCGAGGGCGAGCTACGAGATGGCGCCCAGCTGGTGGCGGCCGGCTACGTCCTTTATGGACCGAGCACCGTGCTCGTCTACAGTATGGGCGACACGGTCGATGCCTTCACTCTCGATGACGATGTGGGAGAGTTCGTTCTCTCGCATGCGGATGTTCGCTGCCCGGATCGCGGTTCGTACTACAGCGCCAACCTGGGTCGTTACCACGGTTGGGATCCCAACGTCCGTGCCTATGCCGACCATGTGATCGAGCCCGACCCAACGAGCGGTAGACCGTATTCCCTGCGTTACAGCGGAGCCCTGGCGGCCGATCTGCATCGCAGCCTCCTGGAAGGTGGGATATACCTCTACCCCGCGGATGAAGGGTATCCCGACGGCAAGCTGCGCCTGCTCTACGAGTGCGCGCCGCTGGCCTTTGTCGTCGAGGCGGCCGGCGGTCGGGCCAGCAGCGGTCGCGGTCGCGTACTCGATCTGCGGGCCGAGTCGTTGCACCAGCGATCCCCTCTGGCCATCGGCAGCAGCGATGAGGTGGCGCTGTTCGAGCGGTTCGTCGCGACGCGTGGGCCCTGACGTGGCGATTCGCGTTTTCGAGAACGCCGATCTTGTAGCCGAGGCTGCTGCCGAGCTTTTCGCGCGCGCGGCGCGGCAGGCCGTCGAAGCGGGGCAGCCGTTCAACGTTGCGCTCTCGGGCGGCTCCACACCGGTACGGCTTTTCAAGCTGCTCGCCGCGGAGCCCTACCGTGACCGGGTCCCCTGGGGCGGCGTTCAGTTCTTCTGGGGCGACGAGCGCACCGTGGCGCCGGACCATCCCGAAAGCAACTTCGGGGCGGCGAACGAAGCGCTGCTCTCGAAGCTCGATCTCCCCCAGGCCAACGTTCACCGGATCCGTGCCGAGCTGCGCGATCCGGAAGAGGCGGCCGCCGACTACGAAGCGGAGCTGCGCAGCCACTTCGGGCTGGCCGATGCCGAGTTCCCACGCTTCGATCTGACCTTTCTGGGCATGGGTGCCGATGGCCATACGGCTTCGCTGTTCCCGGGAACCGAGGCGCTGGAAGAGCGTCGACGCCTGGCCGTCGCCCAGTGGGTCGAGAAGCTCGGCGCCCACCGTATCACCTTGACTTACCCTACCTTTAACAACGCTTCTTGTATACTGTTGCTGGTGACGGGTGGGGAGAAGGCGGAGACGCTGCGGGAGGTCCTGGAGGGCCCGGTGGATCCGCCCCGCTACCCCGTCCAGCTGGTCCGGCCTGAGAGCGGAGAGCTATTCTGGTATATCGACGAGGCGGCGGGTCGGCTACTGAGCCGCGAGCCGTAGGACCGGCGGATCGACCCGGTTGAACCTGAAGGGAGAGGGAGAATCATGGCCGCAAAGACCGCTGAATCGCTGGCGCTGATTGAGGATCTACTCGGCGACGAGGCGGAGTCGCTACTCGGCTTTGCCTGCAAGGGAATCACGAAGGACCAGCTTCACCTGCCGGGCCCCGATTTCGTTGACCGCATTCTCGCGGCCTCAGATCGTAACCCGCAGGTGCTGGTCAGCCTGCAGCGCATCATCGATACCGGCCGGCTGGGCGGTACGGGTTATCTGTCGATCCTGCCGGTCGACCAGGGGATCGAGCACTCGGCCGCGGCGTCGTTCGCGCCCAACCCGATATACTTCGATCCAGAGAACATTGTGAAGCTGGCGGTCGAGGCTGGCTGCAACGCGGTCGCTTCTACGCTCGGCGTGCTGGGCGTCGTGTCCCGAAAGTACGCCCACAAGATCCCATTCATCGTCAAGCTCAACCACAACGAGCTGCTGACCTACCCCAACACGTTTGATCAGGTGCCGTTCGCATCGGTCGAGCAGGCGTGGGAGCTGGGCGCCGCTGCCGTAGGCGCCACCGTCTACTGGGGCGCCGAGGAGTCGCACCGGCAGCTCCAGGAGGTCTCCGAGGCCTTCTCACGGGCGCACGAGCTCGGCATGGTTACCTTCCTCTGGTGCTACCTGCGCAACGAGGCTTTCAAGAAGGACGGCGTGGATCATTCGACAGCGGCCGACCTCACGGGCCAGGCGAACCATCTCGGTGTGACTATCGAGGCGGATATCGTCAAGCAAAAGCTCCCCACCCACAACGATGGCTACAACGCTCTCAGCTTCGGTAAAACGTCCAAGCTGGTCTACGACGAACTGGTCGCCGATAACCCCGTGGACTGGACGAGGTGGCAGGTCGCCAACTGCTACATGGGTCGCATCGGTATGATCAACTCCGGCGGCGCATCGACGGGCACCGGCGACCTCGGCTCGGTCGTTCGCACCGCCGTGATCAACAAGCGCGCCGGCGGTACGGGCCTCATTTCAGGGCGCAGGACGTTCCAGCGACCCATGAAGCAGGGCGTCGAGCTCTTCCACGCTATTCAGGACGTCTATCTCTGTAAAGAAGTGGATGTCGCCTGAGGATTCTGATGTTGGGAATTTGGGAATCCATGATCAAGAGGATTAACAGGTCGCTGAAAAAGGATGGTCAGCTGCCGCATCGGAGGCTAGATTGGATTGCAGCCCATC
>JBDHKT010000005.1:0-16947 GCA_039586255.1 Gemmatimonadota bacterium
GGGTACTCACCGAGCTTCGAGGAGATCGCCGACTTCTTCGGCTATCGTTCTCTGGCCACGGTGCACGAGCACCTCTCGAACCTGGAGCGCAAAGGCTACATCCGGCGGAACTACAACGAAAGCCGCTCGGTCGAGCCGCTGGAGTCTGCGCGCCCCAAGACCGTGGCCGCCGGGCTTCCCCTGCTGGGTCTCGTGGCCGCGGGAGCGCCGATCGAGGCCATAGAGGACACGGAGGCGGTCTCAGTGCCCGAGGACATGCTCTCCGGGAAGGGGCCGCACTACGTGCTGCGCGTGCGCGGCGATTCGATGATCGACGATCAGATCCGTGACGGCGATTGTGTGGTCGTTGACGGTCGCGAGGCAGCCGAGAACGGCGAAATGGTGATCGCACTCGTGGGCGGCGAGTCCGCCACCGTCAAGCGTTACTATCGAGAGAACGATGGTCGTATCCGGCTGCAGCCGGCCAACGAGGCTCACGCACCGCAGTACTACAGCGAGGATGAGGTCCGGGTCCGCGGCGTCGTCGTCGGGGTCATCCGCAAGTATTGAAGTCAATATCCAGAATCCAACATCCAGTTGAGTCGGCATCCGGGTCTGGGCGTCGGGTAGGTCGTCTCGCTCCGGCCTCGTCCGCGCTCACGGTTGCCCGTGAGCGCGGGCCCGCTAACACCAGCTCCGCTCAACGACCCGCCCCGACGCCCGTAACCGGTGGGTGAGAACCAACCGCTGCTCACCACTGCTCTCCCCTCAGTCGCATTCTGCCGGGGGCATGCCCATGGTCAGCAGGCTCGATCCAAGCCGGGAGGAGCCGGGGGACCGACGAGCGGAGCTGGTTTTAGCGACCCGGCTCCGATCCTCAGGCCAAGTCTGCGGGTGAGCTGCCCGATGTCTTCGCGGCAAGCACCGACCCCGACTGCCGGGTCGGCCGGAGCGAGCGGTCCCCCGGCTCCGACCCCCCAGCAAACACGGAATCGGGCGACCGGCAACCACTCGAGCATCTGGTCACTGGGTGCTGGATATTGGATATTGTCCTACTATGCAGTCAGGGCACCGCACGGGTTATTGGCGAGTTAAGCTCGTCTTGCACTACGACGGCCGGGACTTCTACGGGTGGCAGACGCAGGGTAACCGGCGCACGGTGCAGGGCGAGTTTTCGGCATTGTTGGGCCGCCTGTGCGGCGCGGATTCGCCCAACGTCACGGCCGCCGGTCGCACGGACCGGGGTGTCCACGCGACGGGCCAGGTCGCGAGCGCCCTGATACCGGAGCGCTTCGACGAGCACGAGCTCCTCAGAGCGCTCAACGCGCTGGCGCCCCGCGACCTGTGGATCGTCTCCGCCCAGCGCGTGCCCGAATCCTTCCACCCGCGAGCCGATGCCGTTTCCCGTACCTACGTCTACCGGGTCGGGGTAGACCGTCAGTCCAGTTCGCCCTTCGAGAGCCGCTGGTGCTGGCCGGTCGGCCGCGGCCTGGACCGAGAACGTATGAGCGCCGCCACGGGCCACATCGCCGGAGATCATGACTTCAGCGCCTTTGCAAAGTCGGGCCAGCCCGATCGGGGCGTGCGCTGCAACGTTGGTTCGGCGTTCTGGCGCGAGGCGCCGCGCGACGAAGCGATCCTCGAATTCGAGATCACGGCCGACCGATTCCTCCACCGGATGGTCCGCTATCTGGTGGGCACGCTGGTGGAGATCGGACAGGGATTCCGGCCCGTCGACGACATGGGCCGCCTGCTGGACGGCGAGCCCGGCCTGAGAACGGCGCCGCCGGCGCCGGCGCAGGGCTTGTTTTTGGTGCGAGTCGACTATACTACAGGTCAATCGGAGCAAATAGCGAGGGTTCGAGGGGAGAGCGAATGAAGATCTTCATCGACACTGCGGACATCCAGGAGATTCGCCGGGCCGCCAGAGCCGGCCTCATCGACGGTGTGACGACGAATCCGTCGCTGCTGGCGAAGGTCGTGGGCGATGCCAACCTAGCCGAATACATGAAGGAGATCACTGACGCGGTGGACGGGCCGGTGAGCCTCGAGGTGTTGGCCACCGACTCGGACGGCATGCTCGAGCAGGGACGGGACCTGGCCGCCCTTGCGGACAACGTGGTGATCAAGGTCCCGCTGACCGAGGATGGTCTAGTGGCCACGCGGCGGCTGCGCGCCGAGGGCATCGGTGTCAACGTGACACTATGCTTCTCGCCGTCGCAGGCGCTGCTGGCGGCCAAGGCGGGCGCCAGCTTCATCTCACCGTTCGTTGGCCGCCTCGACGACATCTCGCACGAGGGGATGGAGCTCATCGCCCAGATCCGCGAGATATACGACAACTACGGTTTCGATACCGAGATCCTCGTCGCCTCCATCCGCCACCCGCTGCACTTCGTGGAGTCAGCGATGATTGGCGCCGACATCGCCACCATACCGCCGGCCGTGCTGTGGAGACTCCTCCAGCACCCGCTTACCGACCGAGGGATAGAGGCGTTTCTGAGGGACGCGGAGAAGGCGAAGATCGAGATTCCGAGCACGCAGGAGGCAGGAGCATAGCCGCGCGGACAGACCACGGTCGACCCGGCGCCGGCTTCCGCGCCGGCTGGCTGGTGGGCCTCGTCGCTGCCCTCGTTGCAGCCGCGCTGGTCGTCTTTGGGCCGCCCGCCTTCTTGGTACGCGCCAACGAGCCGGGCGCATCGGTTGCCTCGACCACGGCCGAGCCTGCCCCATCTGCATCGCCCGACGCTGAGGCTGCGGCGCAAGGGGGCAGCGGCTCCGGCCTCACGCCCGCCCGGCAGACGCCCGTCGTCGAGGCGGCACGCCGCGTTACACCCTCCGTGGTGAGCGTCAACGTAATCCGCCGCCAACGTGTAGGCCCGCGTTCGTTGTTCGACGATTTCTTCGCGCCGTTCGGTAGCGAGCGGCACGTCGCCGGCCTCGGCTCCGGTTTCGCCATCGCTGAAGGCGGCTACGTGCTGACCAACGCCCACGTGGTCCAGGGCGCGATCGAGATCGTCGTTTCGACGGTCGAGGACGGTGACCATCCGGCGGAGCTGATCGGCAGCGACGAGCTGTCCGACGTTGCACTCTTAAAGACGGAGGCCGAGATACCGGTCCCCGAGTTCGGCGACTCCGACGGCCTGGTCATCGGCGAACCGGCCATCGCCATTGGCAACCCCCTCGGTTACCTCCTCTCCAATGCCGAGCCCACCGTCACGGCCGGCGTGATATCGGGTACCGGCCGACATATCCTGCCGGGCGCCCTGTCGGGCTCCGGTGGCGAAGAGCAGACGATCTACGCGGACATGATCCAGACCGATGCCTCGATCAACCCGGGCAACTCCGGTGGCCCTTTGGTGAACGCAGAGGGCCAGGTGGTAGGTGTGAACTCGGCCATCTTCTCCCGGACGGGTGGCTCGCAGGGTCTCGGGTTCGCGATCCCGATCAACCGGGCACTGCGCATCGCCGACCAGCTCCGCGACGACGGGCGGGTACGCCGCCCATGGGTCGGCATCGACGTGGGACCCACCGAGAGTGACCGAGCGGGACGCCGCCGCGGCGCCAGCATCGTGAGGGTGGCCCCGGGCTCGCCCGCCGATCGCGCGGATCTCGAGAAGGGGATGGAGCTGGTCGCCGTTCAGGGCCGGCCGGTGAAGTCACCCCTGGACTGGGAGGCCGAACTGTTCAACGTGGCCCCGGGCGACGAGATCAGCCTGACGCTGCTGGACCGCAGAGGCGCCGAGCGCGAGGTGACCCTTTCGGTTGAGGACCTTCCGTCTGTTCGTGCAGACCGCGTTGAGGTGCTCGAGGGCCTCGAGCTGATCACCCTGACGCCGGCCATCCGGGTCGAGCGGGGGCTGCGCAACGATCATGGCGCGCTGATCGTGAGCGTCTCCGACTACGTCACGCAGAGGACAGGGCTCATGCAGGGCGACCTGATCTTCGCCATCAACCGTCAGCGCGTCGCCAGCGCCGATGAAGCGGCAGAGCTCCTTACCTACCTCGCCGGTCGCGGGGGCATAGTGGTCTACTACGAAAGGGACGGCTATCAGGGGAGAGCGTCGTTCCGGATAACGACAGGAGGATAGACGGGTGACGGCCGACGCGTATCAGAACCCGCTTATCACCCGCTACGCCTCGACCGAGATGGCGGCCATCTTCGGGCCGCGCTTCCGCGGCCGGATCTGGCGTGAGCTGTGGATCGCCCTCGCCGAGGCCGAGCGCGAGCTCGGGCTCGATATCACCGAGGAGGCGATCGCTGCGATGCGGGCCGGCATCGAGGAAATCGATCTCGACCGGATCGCCGAGCTCGAGTCGGAATCGCGCCACGAGGTGATGGCGCACATCCACGCCTTCGGCGAAGTCGCGCCGGCGGCGAAGGGCGTGATCCACCTGGGGGCCACCTCGGCCTTCGTCATGGACAACGCCGACCTGATCCAACACCGGGAGGCGCTCCGGCTGATCCGCCGGCGGATCCTCAGCGTCGTCGCAGCGCTGAGGGAGCAGGCGCTCGAACACCGCAATGCGGTCTGCGTCGGCTACACGCACCTGCAGCCTGCACAGCCGACTACCGTTGGTAAGCGTATCACCCTCTGGCTGCAGGACCTCCTTCTCGACCTGGAATCGGTGGATTTCCGCCTCGAGCGGTTGCGGTTCCGCTCCACGCGGGGCGCTACAGGGACCGAGTCCTCTTTTCTCATCCTGTTCGACGGCGACTCCGGAAAGGTCGACAGGTTGAATGCGCTGGTCGCCGAGAAGATGGGTTTCCGCGAAGTGTACGGCGTGTCCTCGCAGACGTACACGCGCAAGGTCGACGCGACGCTCCTCGCCACGCTCTCGGACATCGCGCAATCCGCCTCGAAGTTCGCCAACGATATCCGCCTGCTGCAGAACTTCGGCGAAATACAAGAGCCGTTCGGGAAGTCGCAGGTAGGGTCCAGCGCAATGGCCCACAAGCGCAACCCGATGCGCTGCGAACGAATCAACGCACTGGCGCGCCACATCATAGTGCTGGCGCTCGACCCGGCGATCACGGCGGCGGCGCAGTGGCTCGAGCGGACACTCGACGACTCGGCGAACAAGCGGATCGCCGTACCCGAGGCATACCTGGGCTGCGACGCCGTGCTCCTGCTCTGGCACAACGTTGCCGCCGGCATGGACGTATACCCCGAGGTAGCCGCCCGCCGCCTGGCCGAGCAGTTGCCATACCTGGCGGCGGAGCCCGTCCTCTTGCTCGCCGCGCGCGGTGGGGGCGACCGTCAGAAACTTCACGCAGTCATCCGCAGGCACGCGATTGCGGCGGCGGAAGAGGTGCGCCAAGGGAAATCGAACGACCTGGTCGAGCGATTGGCGACCGACCCCGCCATCGGGATCGCGACTGAAGAGCTGGAACGGATTGTGACCCCCGAGGCGATGGCCGGCAGAGCTCCGGAACAGGTCGACAGGTTCATCGCCGAATGGGTCGACCCGGCGCTCGACCGGCATAAGGACGAGATCGAGAAGGATAGCCCATCCCTCACCGTTTGAGGGTATCACCAGACGAGAAACAGCGATGACAGAACCGCTACGGACCGTCGAGCTGGACCTGCCTCTGGTGAAGGAAGGCAAGGTCCGAGAGGTGTATGCGCTTGGGGACGACCTGCTGCTCGTCGCCACCGACCGGCTGAGCGCCTTCGACGTCGTCTTGGACGAGCCGATCCCTTACAAGGGGATCGTCCTCACCCAGCTCTCGCTCTGGTGGTTCGAGCGCACCAGCGACATCGTCGCCAACCACCTGATCACCGCAGACGCAGGAGCGATCATCGAACGACACCCACCCCTGGCGGAGAGCCGCTCACGCTGGGAGGGCCGCAGTATGCTCTGTCGCAAGACGGACCCCTTCCCCGTCGAATGCGTGGTTCGCGGCTACATTACCGGTTCCGCCTGGAAGGAGTATCGCGAGAGCGGCACACTGGCCGGCGAGCCTTTGCCGCCCGGACTCGTGGAAGCGCAGCGGCTCGATCCGCCGATCTTTTCGCCGGCGACCAAGGCCACCGAGGGGCACGACGAGAACATCACTTTCGAGCGGGTTCGGTCGACGGTCGGAGTTGCGGTGGCGAACACGCTCCGCGATATGAGTATCACCCTGTATGAGCGCGCCCACGACATCGCGGCCGAAGGCGGTGTGATACTGGCCGACACCAAGTACGAGTTCGGCGTCGGCAAGGAAGGCGAGATCCTGCTCATCGACGAGATCCTGACACCCGACTCTTCGCGCTTCTGGCTGGTCGATCAATACGAGCCCGGACGCAGCCAGCAATCCTTCGACAAGCAACCGGTGCGCGACTACCTCGACCTGTTGGTGGCAAAGGGCGGGTGGGATCGGATGCCACCGCCCCCGCCCATGCCGCCCGAGGTCGTCGAAAGCACATCCAAGCGCTACCTGAGAGCGTATGAGCTGATCACCGGCGAGCCGCTGCTCCAGTGAGCCGGCGAGAAGAAGTATAGAGATGCGAATTCCACTGGCCCGCGAAGGCCTGCCATTCATCCTCAGCACCACGATCCCGGCTATCGTTCTTCTTATCGCCGCCGCGTATAGGGGTGGGACCTTCCTCTGGATCGTGGCCCTCTGCCTCACCGCTCTGGCGCTCGGAGTCCTCGCCTTCTTCCGCGACCCGGAGCGGGTAGGCCCGAAGGGCCCTGCCCTGGTCGTGGCGCCAGCCGACGGGAAGGTCATCGATATCAGGCACCTCGAGGAATCCTCGTACATGAAGCGCGAGTCGCTGTGCGTGTCGGCTTTCCTATCGCTCTTCGACGTCCACGTGAACCGCTACCCGGTTACGGGCCACGTAGACCATAGGACGTACGACGCCGGGCGGTTCGAGCCGGCCTGGCGCAGCTCGGCCAGCCACTCCAACGAACGCGCCTCGACCGGAATCCGGTCCGCGGGCCACTCGGTGCTCGTCCGGCAGATCGCCGGTCTGGCGGCGAAGCGGATCGTCACGTACGCAAAACTCGGTGACCAGGTCGAGCAGGGCGAACGGATGGGTCTCATCCGGTTCGGCTCGCGGGTCGACCTTTTTCTGCCCAGGGATTCAACCCCGAACGTGCGCGTCGGCCAGCGAGCAGTCGGCGGAAAGACCGTCCTGGCGCACCTGGCCGCAGGGTCGGAGGGACCCGAATGATCAAGCGAATCCGGTCGCCACAGGGCGAGCGCCGGCGGGGAATAGTCATCCTCCCCAACGCCTTCACCCTAGGGAATCTCTTCTTCGGCTTCTGGGCCATCATCGCGGCGCTGCGCGGCGACTTCAGCCTGGCAGCCTGGCTTATCGTCGTGGCCGCCGTCGCCGACGGACTCGATGGGCGTATCGCACGCTTCGCTCGCACCGGATCGCCCTTCGGCGTCGAGCTCGACTCGCTCGTCGATCTGGTCAGCTTCGGCGTCGCACCCGCGATCCTCGTCTATAAGCAGCTCCTCGAGGCCGGCGATTGGAGCTGGGCGCTGGCTTTCATCTATGTCGCCGCCGTGGCCGTGCGGCTGGCCCGCTTCAATATCGAGCAGGGGGGCCACGCCCACCTCCACTTCCACGGCCTCCCATCCCCTGTCGCAGGCGTCACATTGGCCTCGTTCTACCCGTTCAGCCAGACCGGCCTGTTCGAGGGGTATCTCTCAGCCTGGCCATGGACTCAGCTGATCGGTGGTGGTATGATTGTGCTGGCCGGATTGATGTTGAGTCATGTAATCTATCCGGCAATTCCCCGCCTGAGCGTCCGAAACCCCAGTGGGCGCGCCGCGATCGCGCTGCTGCTGATCGCCGTGGCGTTGCTCGTCTGGAACCCCCAGCTGGTCGTTTTTCCTGTGTCGCTGATCTACATAACCGTCGGCGTCGCCAGGACGGTGGCGCTCGGATTCTTGGATCGGCTCCCCGACCGCGATCCTCTGAGCGAGGAGCTCGTGGCCGAGGAAACAGAGACACGGGATCTGGAGTACGAAGACATGCGCCCCCACTGGGCGAAGGACCCGGAGGAGTCGGCGCAGGACTCCGGTAGTGGGGGATGACCCCTGGGGGCACATGAAGCCGCGATCGTGAAAAATGAGGGGGGAATGAAATGAGCATCAGGAGAGCAGCGGGGTGGGCGATCGGGCTAGCGGCCATCCTGTTCATGGCCAATGCGGCGACGGCGCAGGATGTAAGAACCATCGCGCCCGGCATGACGGCCGATGAGGTGAAGGCCGAGTTCGGCCAGCCGGACGGCGTGAGCACGCGTGGCCCGTTCATTTACTACTTCTACAACAACGGCTGCGAGCACGACTGCGGCTTTCCCGACCTCGTGATCTTCGAGAGCGGCCAGGTCGTCGACGCCGTGCTGCGCGCACCCTGGAACGAGTATGGCGGCGAGAGCTCGTCTCCCAAGGGCACCGTTGCCAGGCCGACGCCCGGCGGCATGCGCCTCGAGGTACCTACTACCAGGATCGAGAGCGTCCAAGTGCGACCCACAGAGATGCCGCCCACGGAGATGCCACCCACGGAGACACCGCCCACGGAGACGCCGCCGCCTCCGCCACCTGTGGCGCCCGCAGACGACGTAGTCGACGAGATCAGCGAGGAATTCTTCGCCTTCGTGCCCGTCTGCACAGAGGCGATGGTGGCGAGCGGCGTGACCGAGGGCGATGCCCAGACGCCCTGCCAGTGCACAGCGATGGAAAGCAGTTCCCTCGGCGTAGAGTCGTCGACGATGGCGGAGTTCACGGAGATGGTGAGGCAGGATCCGACTTACCAGACCGAAGATGAGAGGATTCGCCAGGCGAGCTCTGCCTGCTTCGACCGGCTGACAGGAGGAGCCGCGCCGGATACCGCTCAGACAGGACGGTGAAACAGACGACGTGAAAAGCGATCCGGCATCCCCCCATCGAGTACTCAATACGGCGCTCTTCGGCCTTCCTGGACGTATGTGGAAGCTCGTGGGGGGCCGCCTGCCCTCGACACCACATCCACCGTCCACCGACTGCTACCCCGTGCGCGACGGCCGGCACGGCTGCTATCCGGTAGTCGATAAGCCCGACGGCTGCTACCCGACGCGGAAGCCCCGGGGTGGAAGTCGCGAACGTCGCAGACTATCATTCCGCTTTCGCAGGCGTAGGGCCTCGAAGAAGCTCTGAGGACGCAACGCACGGCGTGAACAGGACGGCGCGGGATTCTGTGAAGAAGCGTCTCACTGTATTGGACAAGTCGCTCCGCGAGGAGTGCGGCGTTTTCGCCGTCTCCGGACACGAGGCCGCGGCTGAACTGACCTTCCTCGGTCTGCACGCGCTGCAGCACCGCGGCCAGGAGTCTGCCGGGATCGTTGTCGTGGACGACCGCGGCGAAGCGCGCATC
The DNA here is from genome assembly GCA_039586255.1 of Gemmatimonadota bacterium. GTDB lineage: Bacteria > Gemmatimonadota > Gemmatimonadetes > Palauibacterales > KS3-K002. The sequence goes on from JBDHKT010000005.1 coordinate 9,336, forward strand.
CACAAGGGGATGGGGCTCGTCGCCGAGGCGATCAAGGGCGCGAACATCTCAGACCTGCCGGGCCACGTCGCCATCGGTCATGCGCGCTATTCCACGACCGGTGCATCCGAGCTCCACAACGCGCAGCCGGCCCTGGTCAAGTATCGGGACGGCACGCTGGCCCTGGCCCACAACGGCAACCTCACCAACGCCGCCAGACTACGCGCCCGGCTGGTCGCCGAAGGCGCGATCTTCCAATCGACGATGGACTCCGAGGTGATCGTCCACTTGATCGCGCGCTCGCGCCAGCCCGACCCCGACCAGCAGGTGCTCGAGGCTCTAACCGAGGTCGAGGGGGCGTTCTCACTCGCCATGATCGTCAACGACACGATCTACGCGGCGCGAGATGTCCGCGGCTTCCGGCCGCTGGTTCTCGGCCGCAAAGGCCCGGCGGTCATCGTCGCCTCGGAGAGCTGCGCCCTCGACCTGATCGAGGCGGAGTACCTGCGCGACATCGAGCCCGGTGAGGTTCTGAAGATCCGGCACGGTGAGATCGAGGAGATGCCGCGCCTCGCTCCCGAGGAGCCCGCCGCCTGCATCTTCGAACTTGTATACTTCGCGCGCCCAGACTCCAAGATCTGGGGTTGCTCGGTCGACGCGGCACGGCGCGCCTTCGGCCGCCGGCTGGCGCGTGAGCATCCCGCCGAGGCGGACTGCGTCTTCTCCGTCCCCGACTCCTCCAACTCCGCGGCGCTCGGCTTCTCGGAGGAATCGGGCATTCCGTTGGAGCTGGCGCTGATCCGCAACCACTACATCGGACGGACTTTCATCCAGCCGCTGCAGAGTGACCGCGACTTCAAAGTGCGAATCAAGTACAACCCCGTGCGCGAGGTCATTGAAGGGAAACGCGTCGTGATCGTCGACGATTCGCTGGTCCGCGGCACGACCAGCCGCGGTCTGGTGTCGATGATCCGTGAGACGGGCGCGAAAGAAATCCACTTCCGCCTCTCTTCACCGCCCATCCGATTCCCCTGCTTCTACGGGATCGACATGCCGACCAAGGAGGAGCTCCTGGCGTCGAGCAGAACCGTAGATGAGGTCCGCGACTACCTGGGTGTGGATTCTCTCGGCTACTTATCGTTGGAAGGGATGATCGGAGCGGTGGAAGAGTTCGGGCCCTATTGCCACGCCTGCTTCACCGGCAACTACCCGGCTCCACTTACCGACCTCGAGAAGGGACTGCTCACCGCGGTCGGCTGTCGCTGACCGGCTTACCTCGACTTCCGAGATTGAAAGGCCAGCCAGCGGTCGGCTGCCTGCAATGTGGCAAGTATCGCGCTCTGCTCCACGGAGGTGTGGACGAAGCACGCCCCGACTAGTGGTGTGCCCTCTCCCGTGTTAAGCCCGTAGACACCAACCACTACGATCGGGGTCCCGAACACGCGCAGAACCCTCGCTCCCTTCAGGGCCAGGGCCACCTTGCCACGCTCGGCCTTGTTGAGCGCGTCCAGCGCGGCCCGTGATGCGATCTCTGCACGCATGCCGCGGATGTCCGGCCCCTCGGCCTCTCCCGTTATCTCACCGCCCGCCGACACCACCGTCACACGACAGCGACACAGTCGAGGGGTCAACCGCTCCGACTCGGCTGACCTGAAGATATACCGCCGCCGGGGGATACCAGGCGCGAGCGCAGCCGTAGCACGCATCAGCTCCTGCTCCGGCGCCTCTGCCAGCCAGTCCGGGAGGCCGACGTCGTCGTCTCGCTCTGGAGGAGTCCTACCTTCGTCGTTCATCGTATCGCGGTGCTTCACCCTGGCTACGGAATCATCGGGAGGGAGCAGGCACCCGTTGGCACCTGTCCGATCGCGGGGGGCGTTCGGGCCAAACTCCTCTTCTGGCAAGTCTGTGGCCATCACGCTTATCCGGTTGCCAGAAGCATAACTCGTTGCACCACACATAGATAGAGCCACAGCCCTGCAGCCGGACCCGAGGTGGGGTTCCCGGCCGAGTCGGACAAGATGACCGAGCGATCGGTAAGAATAGGCCAGTTTGCCGGGGCGCAGCGGTCTAGGGCTCTGAACATGTCCGTTGGCTGTTCTGGGGCTGGTCTTTGGCCCTCTTTACCCAGTCCTGCGAGTGACGAAGGTGCCTTTCCCAAGCGAAGCGACTCTTTTCCAACACGGTCTCGATGTCGGTGATCTCCAGAAAGGCGCCGTAAGACGGAAATTCCCTGCCGCACGGGATGACGAGGCTCCCGTCCGGGAAGATCATCATGTACAGGCGGTCGAGTGTCGCGTGAGTCAGGAAGTTGACCCGCACGCGCGATGTGTCCCGAAGGCGCTCCTCCAGGTCGGCGAACTCCTGGTCGCTCACCAGCAACGCGTCCCACTCCACCTCGAACATAGCGCGCGGGAACGCTTGGAAGATGTTGTAGAAGACGCGCGCCTCGGTCGTGCGCGAGTAGTCTTCCACCAGGCGAGCGATGTTGGGCACGTCGGCCAGGTTATGCCGGGTCACGGGAGTACAGACTTTCACATCGATGTCCGGGCGCTCGCGCAGCCACTCGAGCGCCTTTATCACCGCTGCCAGGTGGCCTTCCTCCTTAGTCCGCTTGTTCACGTCCTCCGTCGACCCGTCGAGCGGCAGCGAAATGAGATCGATGTCGTCTGCTACAAGCTGCAGCAACTCCGGCGTCAACTGATCCCCGGTCGTCGAGAGGGCGACCTCGAGGCCAATCGTCGTCGCATGACGAATCAACTCGGCAATGTCAGGACGTTTGAGCGGATCTCCTCCTGTGAAGACGATCCGGCCAGCCTCCACTTCCTTCACATGCGATATGATCCGGAGCGCCGTCGCCGTGTCGACCGGGTTCTCGAAGTCCTGCGGCCCCCAGCAGTACGGGCACTCCTGGCTGCACTCCGAGGTGACGTGAAAGTCGATGGTCGCGACCTTGGCGCTCATCCGTTCTTCCCACCCCGCTACTTGGGTGCCCAGCTGCGGGGAAAGGCCAGGTTGTCCCGGACCTGCGACAGTCTCCTGGCGCCCAGAATCGGGATGCTGACGCCACGGGGCTGCTGCCGCACCCAGTTGATGGCAACCTGCGACGGTGTTCTGTCTATCTGCCTGGCTATTTTCCCCACCTCATCGGTGATGTGCAGGTTCCGTTCCGTCAGGTACGCCTCCCCCGTCCCCTCCTTATGCCTCCCTCGAGCGAGTTCACGATCGATCGTCCAGCTCTTCAGCTGCCATCAACTCCTCGATGGTCTCGCGCCGGCGCACGATCCGGTAACGATCGTCGCGAACCAGAACCTCCGCCGCGCGCGGACGCGAGTTGTAGTTCGAGCTCATGACGAAACCGTAGGCGCCCGCGAACAGCACGGCGAGCAGGTCGCCCTCCTGCAGCGGAGGGACTTCGCAACCGAGGGCCAGGAAGTCACCCGCCTCGCAGACCGGGCCGACGATATCCGCCACTTCGGTGACCGGAACGTGTCGCACGACCTGCACCGGGTGGTAGGCGCTGTAATAGCTCGGCCGCACCAGATCGTTCGAGCCGGTGTCGGTGACGTAGTAGCGGTGATCACCCAGCTGCTTGGCGTAGAGGACCCGTGCCAGGAGAATCCCGGCGGGAGCGACGAGCCAGCGCCCGGGCTCCACGAAAACAGTCAGCCCCAGCTCCCTGGCGACCGCTCCGGCCGCCTCCCCCACCGCCGGCAGGTCGATCCCCGCGCCACCCTCGTGGGACACGCCGAAGCCGCCCCCGATGTCCAGGTAGCGGAGCTCGATGCCGCGTGCTCGGATCGCCCCGACCAGGTCGCCCAGCCGCTCGAGGACCTGGCGGTAGGGCTCGGCGCTGAAGATCTGCGACCCGATATGGGCATCGACCCCCATAGGCTCGATCCCGTCGAGCCCGGAGGCCAGCTCGTAGAGCGCCTCAGCGTCCTCCCAGGCAACGCCGAACTTCGTCTTGTAGTGTCCGGTCCGTGTGTAGGCGTGCCCGCCCGCTTCGATCCCCGGGTTCACCCTGATCCCCACCGGCGCCTTCGCACCTCGGGCGACCGCCAGCTCGTTGAGGGCCCGCAGCTCGCTCTCCGACTCCACGTTGATCATGAGAAGGCCTTCGGCGAGGGCCGCCTCGAGCTCGTCACGGCGCTTCCCCACACCGCCGAAGACGATGTCCGCGCCGGCGAAGCCGGCGCGCCGCGCCCGGACGAGCTCGCCGAGCGAGACGACGTCCGCTCCCGCCCCCAGCTCCCGAAACACGCGGAGCAGCGCTCGGTTGTGGTTCGCCTTGACGGAATAGAAAACCCGGGATGGGACCCCGTCGAACGCCTCGGCGAGGGCTGCGTAGCGCTTTCGGACAGTCGTCTCGCTATAGACGTAGCAGGGTGTGTGAACCGCCTCCCCGATCTCGGACAGGCGCACACCCTCGCACCACAGCTCGCCGTCGCGCTCTTGGATACCCCCCGGGCGATCGTTCATACGCTCAAATAGAGTCGTATCCGGGAGGTGCGAAAGGGGGGGGCGAGGAGAGCGCCGGGCGCCTGCGGAACCTGCTGTTACGGTAAGGGTTATGACATCCTAAGGACACCGGCCCGAAATCCCCCCTGTTTCCCTGAGCGAAGGACCTCCACCCTCCCAGCGCGCCTAAAGACCGCCGTGGTGGGCGTTTGCTGGCGTAAGACGGCGGCCTGGATGGCCAGGCCGGAGAGGAAGTTCCCATGATGAGACGCTTCTTGATCGCTTCACTGGTGGTTGTCGCCGCCTGCAACGAGCCGACGACGCCGACGATCGAGAGCGAAGCGTCACGCGCCCCGAGCCGCGTCCCGCCCAGCCTGACGTCGTATCTCTGGGGTTCCTCCACTCTGGACGCCACCAACCCGGGCAGCCTCTTCACCATCGATACGAGCAGTGCAGCAGCAACGCTGGTCGGAACTCCCAACATTCCGGAAGGGGACACGCGGATCAGCGCCATCGACTTCGATCCGGTCACCGGCACTCTCTACGGAATCAAAGGCGGCCCCTGCTACGGCGCGCTACTCATCACCATCGATCCGACGACGGGGGCCGGTACTCTGGTCGATACCTTAAAGGGCGGCTGGTTCGACGGGACGCCTGGCCCCAACTGCCCCGGCGGCTCCGCCGCCATCGCATTCGCAGCCGACGGGACCCTCTACGCCAGCGGATGGTATGGCGGGATCGTTGGGGGCAAGATTATGAAGGTCGACAAGGCGACGGCCGCGGTCCTCGAGGTCCACCCCACCCCGGTCGGCTACGACGACTGGCGTGGCCGGCGCGCCCATCTCAACGGGCTCGCCTTCGACGCGAACGGCGTCCTCTGGGCCTCACGCGGCAACAGCGTCGATTCGGCGCAGGTCAACATCGTCGACCCGGCCACCGGTGACATCACCTCGACCCTGCGCCTCAACGACCCCGTCATGCAGGACTCGCTCACCATCTCGGACCTGGCCTTCGCCCCGGACGGCAGGCTCTACGCCTCGCTGCCCTGGGAGGGCCAGCTGGCGACGATCGACACCGCCACCGGTGATGTGACGCGGATCGGGACCTTTGGCGCCGATGTCTTCACGGTCGGCGGTCTGAGCACCGTGCCGCGCCTGTTCAGCATGCTGGTCGGCCGCTACTGGCTGAACGAGGCGCAGTCGGGCCAGTCGCCCAGCACCGTGGCCGACGACCAGGCCGACCCAGTCGACCTGACGGTCACCTGGGCCGCACCGATGCACTGGACGCTCCAGGACGGCAACCGCGGCGTGCGCTCCGATGATTACGGCCACAGGGGTGTTGTGAGCGAAGTTGCACGGAGCACGAAATACGAGGACAACCTACATCTTGAGAGTAAGGCGACGTTCGTTATCGTCGCCTCCTGGACCGTACCGCCCGACGTACAGGCCATCGGCGGCTTCCAGATCCAAAAGAACCCTCCGGTGCCAGTAGCTCTCTTGCAGACCGACGGCACCGGCATCCCGACCGTCATCTTCAAGACCACGGCCCAAGCAAGAATTGAGGTGGCTTGGCCTCCGAGCCTGGCTGACGACACGCGCCGCGTCTTCCATATGGTCTACGACTCGGGGGACCCGGTACCCGAGCGCCGCATCCGGCTCTATGTCGACGGCGTCGATCAGGGGACGGGCCAACTGAATTCCGGGAGTTGGCCTGCCCTGGGCGAGGGGCTCGACATGAACGATCAAGGGTTGGAGATCCAGCTGATGAACCGGCTCGGCAGGACGAATGAGTGGCCGATGAAGGGGACGGTGTTCTACTTCGCAGTCTACAAGACGGCCCTTTCCGACACGGAGATCGGCGTCAACGCCACCCAGCTGCTCACCAGCGACGACAGCGGCCCTCCCTAGCCCCCGTTCCCGCCGGCTGCCAGCAAGGCCAAGCCGGTAGGCGAACCCCTGCCGGAACCACTTCCGAACTCGCCGGCGCGCCGCCAGCCCCGCCGACGAGCACACTACCATCGTTGGGTACGATATCCGTCGGCTCGGGAATCGTCCCGGTGATCGCCGCCGTGCGCAGGTCGTCGCTGCCTATGAGTGACGCCGGGACGCCGAAGGCGATGAGCCTGCCGCGGATGTCCGGCACAGTGACGCCGATAGTGTTTTGCCCCGCGTCGAAGATCACATAGCTCCCGTCCGGGTCGCCAAAGAGATCCACGAGCACATCGACACCCATACCCGTCGACCCCGGGCCGGGGCGATGCCTGTCGAGCTGCGAAACGAGACCCGTCCCTTCATTGAGGTCGATATCGAACTCCACCAGGCCGGCTACCGCGTTGGTGCCCCCTTCCCTTGCGTGGACCACACGGTCCTTGAACCTGAGAGCGATGATCAGGCTGTCGCCGTCCCACGCGGTGCCGAAGGCCAGGATATCGGGCAGCACAGCGTCGGCGGAAATACCCGAGGAAAAGGTGTCCTCGGCAGCATCCGACTGGACAAGATCGAGCGCCATCGCGCTGAACTCGAAGGACGTCAGCTCAGCGTGTGCGGCCGTGACCGTATTGAACCCGATCTGGGATCCGAGCGTCAGTACCGTCCCCGCCTGGCCCGCTGCGTCGGTCTCCGACTCCTGCGTCGACAGCGACCCTCCGCCGCCGCTCACCTCCCAGGAAATTGTGAGCCCGGCTATCGGAACGCTGTTGCCGAACTCGTCGACCACCTGTGCCAACAGCGCCTCGGCCAACTCGGCTCCAGGTAGCGCCAGCTGCCCATCACCATCGGCGGCCTCGAGCGCTGCCGGTGGGCCGGGCTGAGCCGCGGCGGAGAACTCCAGCGGATCGATCCCCTCCACGGTTACAACGAGTGCCTGCAGTCCCGCAGTCGGGCCAAGCGTCCAGACCACCTGGGCCTCGCCGGTTCCATCGGTTATGACGAGGACAGACGGTTCCAGAAAATACGTGGAGCCGGCCGCGCCGGGCGCAGCCGTGAGCGAGGTGACCGATCCGCCGTCTTCGGCGACCGCGAACTCGACCTCCACACCCGGCACGCCACGACCGTCGCTGTCGAGGACGCGGACGCGTATCGGATTGGGCAGCGCCTGTCCGACCGTGCCCACCTGATTGTGGCCAGCCAGGCGCATGAGCTCGGCCGACGGTCCCGCGGGATCGGTCCCATCACAC
>JBDHKT010000235.1:0-10733 GCA_039586255.1 Gemmatimonadota bacterium
GTGGCGGACGCGTACGCGCGGCTGCGCGAGCACCTGGAGGCGGTGCCCGGCGTCGAGTCGACGGCGGTGACGTCGGCGCTGCCGCTGGGCGGCGGCGGGTTCATCCTGTTCCGGGCGCACCTGCCGGAAGGGCGGCCCGAGCCGCCGGAGGGCGAGGAGGTGCGGGGCAACTGGGACATAGTGCAGCCCGGTTACTTCGCGACCATGGGCCTGCCGCTGGTCGCCGGTCGCGACTTCAGCGAGGCGGACGACGAGGGCTCGGTCCCGGTCATGATCGTGAACCGTGAGTTCGCGCTGAATATGTTCGGATCGGTGGGCGATGCGCTGGGTGCGCGCGTCCGGTCGTGGCGCGACGAGAACATCTACCGCGAGATCGTGGGCATAGTGGAGAACGTGCGCTACTTCGGCGCCTGGGACGAGATCCGCGGCGTCGTCTACGTACCGCACCGTCAGGTCACATGGCGCGGCATGGCCGTCGCCGTGCGCACCGCCACGGACCCGGAGAACGTTGCCGGCGCGGTTCGGGCTGCCGTCCGCGATTTCGACCCGAACGTCGCGTTGGCCTCGTTCGCGACGATGGAACAGATCTTCGAGGACTCGGTTGCCGAGCGGCGATTCGCCGCGACGCTCCTCACCACCTTTGCGGCACTCGCACTGCTGCTCGCCGCCATGGGCATCTATGGGGTGCTCTCTTACGCAGTCGCACAACGCAGCCGCGAGTTTGGCGTGCGGATGGCGTTGGGCGCGCGGGCGGCCGACGTGCGTCTCATGGTGCTGCGTGAAGCGGGTATCAGCGTGCTCATCGGCGTCGGCCGCGGGCTGGCCGGCGCCATGGCGATCACCCGCGTGATGTCCGGCATGTTGTTCGGCGTGACGGCAACGGACCCGCTGACATTCGGCAGCGCGATCGCCGTTCTCGTCGCGACGGCGCTGGCGGCGTCCTGGATGCCCGCCGTGCGGGCGACGCGCGTGGACCCAATGCAGGCGATGCGCCCGGAGTAGTCCGAGATCCGGCTGCGAGCCGAAATGCCAAGCCCGGTGGACTAGCGGCCCGCCAGCTCCACGAACATGGCCGTGACCATCCGCAGGTTGAGCTCGAGCTGTTCGCGTGAGATGAACTCGTGCTCCGAGTGGCCGGTGTACACTTCGCCGGGCATCGCAGGACCGAAGTTCACCCCGTTCGGCACGAGCCGCGCGTGGGTGCCGCCGCCGATCGCGATCGGCTGAGGATCGTTCAGCCCTGTGTAGAACTCGAAGATGTCCAAGAGCACCGGGATGTGGGGCGCGTCCTCGGGGTAGTGCGCCGGGCTGACGAAGACGCCCACCTCGAGCTCCTCGATTCCCGTCCGTCCCTTCCACTCGTCCACCGCCTCGCGGATCAACCGCTCCAGCTCCTCCGGCTCCCGGCCGACGGGGCTGCGGATGTTGATGCCCGCGACCAAAAGCTCATCATCGCGACCCAAAGTGGTGAGGGCCAGGGTCAGCGGACCCATGAACGGATGGCTGGCGGCGACTTCGCCGAACTGCTCGGCGTAGTCACCGGCACCCACGAGGTCGTTGATCAGTCGGACCGCGCGGGCGGCCTGACCGTCGGGCCAATCGTGGGGACCGAGAAGCGCGGCGAGGTGCGTGATGGCGTTACGACCTTCCTCCGGCTTCGAGGAGTGTGCGGCGAACCCGCGCGCCTCGATCGTGAGCGTCCCGTTACCCGGCACGAACTCGTAACTCACATCCGCGTCACGGGTCGCGGCGTTCCTCAACGACGACCTGAGATCGGCTGACGGCTCGGCGATGGTCGCCCAGGCGTCTCCCGGTATCTGCGACATGAACGCGCCGCCGCCGATGTCGATCAAGCGATTCGGTCCGGCGGCCGGCGCCTCCGGCACCGGCGCGAAGGCAAGGTTGATCGCGTTCCAGCTCTTCTCCGCTACGACTACCGGGTACTCGGAATCGAGGGCGACGTTCAGGTCGGGAGGCGGGTTATCGGCGAGGAACGCCTGGAACGGCACCCAGTCGGACTCCTCGGTATAGGAGATGATGAGCTCGATGCGCCGGCCCAGCGGCAGACCCCGGTCGCTCACCGCCTTCATCGCGTAGAGGGTCGTTGCGATGGGCCCCTTGTCGTCCTCGGCGCCGCGGCCGATCAGTCGGCCCGGCTCGCTCACGCTGTCGAGACTAAAGGGGTCCCGCGCCCACTTCGACGGATCGGCGGGCTGCACGTCGCCGTGCGTGATCACACCGAGCCGGTCCGTCACTTCGCCCAAGCCGATGACCACTATGTTGCCGTGATCGGCGAAGTCGAGGCCGAGCTCCGCCGCCACCCCCTCGAGGTAGTCGCTCATCCCGCTGAACTCTGGGTTCTCGGCGTTGTCGACGCCCTCCTGGTGAACCGTCCGGAACGAGACGAGCTGGGCGAGCGCTTCGACGGTCGCATCTGAATAGGTCGCCCCCGCGTATTCGGCGATCTCGCGGGCTCGTTCCGAAGGCACGCCGCCGCCGCGCGAGCACGCGGCCATCATGAGGACGAGCGTCGGTAGAGTCAGATGCCGCAAAGGCGACGCGCCGATCGGGTTCATCCCGTGACTCCTCTCAGTTCACAATGCGGAATCGTACGACCGAGGCAACGTCGAGTTCGTCGCGCGTCACCGCCCACACCGTATCTCCCCGCACGATGGGCTCGGGCCGGACCTGGAAAGACTCGGGGACCTTCACGTGCCCGAGGAATCGTCCGTCGGGCGCGAACACGTCGAACGCCGCCGGTTCTTCATAGCGCATCGGCAGCTGTCCGGTGCGCTGCTCTTCTTCCCGCGCCTCCGCCTCGCTCATCGTCGGCCGCCCCTCCTGCGAGAGCAGCACCCAAACGTTGCCTTCCCAACTGGTGAACATATCGCGGAAAGGTGGCTTGGTCTCGGGCACCGGCGGACCGTTCCAGTGCCAGCCGCCGTATTGCCGTTGCAGGCGCGTGGTGATGGCGCGCCGACGTTCCTCGGCTTCCTCCGCCTTCACAGGCACCGGTGTCCACTCGCGCTCGATGCGGAGCAGCGGCGCGTCGACTCGATACAGGTCGATGCGGTAGTCGGTGCTCAAGCCGCCGACCGTGTACCCTAGAGGGCTGAAGGTCCAGAGGTCGTCGGCGGTGAACGGCACGGGGCTGGCGTTCGTGCTTTCCTCGCCTGTCGCGGTGACCAGGGCAAACTCGTGGTCCCAGGTCGGCGCCAGGATGGTGTCGAGGGCCTCGCCGTCTGGACTGTAGCGCAGGAGGATGTAGGTCCACTGCCACGGGGGTAGACCCACCTCGGCCAGGCTGGTCGCGTAGCTGTTGCTGGCGGTGTCGGCGTAGAAGCGACGACTTGTCCCGAAGCTGCTCATGACCGGCCACTCGGTGAGGTACTCACCGTCCGGGCCGAAGACATCGATGCGCACATTGCCGCGATCGCGGACCAGGATCCTACCGTCGGGAAGCACCGCGAGACCCCTGGGTCCCCTGTACTCGCCGGGTCCGCCGCCCTCGCGTCCCACGTCGCGGAGCCAGGTACCGTCGGGCGCGTAAGCCCGCACCACGGGAACCTGCCGGTCGAGCATGTAGATCACGCCGGTTGCGCCGACGGCGATGGCGGTCGGATCGCCGATCAGATACTCATCAGCGCCGTCCAACGTGCCGATCGTCACCTCGGCCACCAGCGTCGCCGTGTCGCCCCAGACGCTTCCGGAGAGCGTGCGCACGGTGATGGTGTCGCCGACGGTGTCGACCGTCGCCCGCCATTCGTCCGCTAGCGGTGCGCCGGATTCGCCGCCGCAAGCGACGAGCGCCAGCGATGCGAGCAGTACGCCCGGCCCAAAGTGGCTGCTCCCAGACCTCAAACCTCGGCTCCCTCTCTAAGGATGAATCCACAAACTACACCGGGAGGCGCCTCTGCACACCTGTCGCCGCCGTATCCCGTCGGAGCTTCGCCCTGGCCGGCCCATGCCCTACAGCCGCCTTGCTGGCCCGGGGGGTGCCGGGTTCTATTTCTGACCATGTCGCAACCGTCGATCACCGAACGAGTGAAGGCGGCACTAGCCGACCGCTACAGGATCGAGCGTGAGCTAGGCGCCGGCGGTATGGCCACGGTCTACCTGGCCCACGACCCCCGTCACAACCGCAAGGTCGCGATCAAGGTCCTGCACCCGGAGCTGGCGGCGATCCTCGGCGCCGAGCGGTTCCTCAAGGAGATCGAGCTCGATCGAGCAGAGTATCGAGATCGCCGAGGCCGTAGCGAAGGCGTTGGACTACGCGCATCGGCGCGACGTCATCCACCGCGATATCAAGCCGGCGAACATCCTGCTACACGAAGGACAACCGGTCGTGTCGGACTTCGGGATAGCGCTGGCGGTGAGCGCGGCCGGCGGCCGGCGATTGACGGAAACGGGGCTGTCGCTGGGGACGCCCGAGTACATGAGTCCCGAGCAAGCGGCGGGAGAAAGCGCGATCGATGCACGCAGCGATCTGTACTCGCTGGGATGTGTCGTGTACGAAATGCTGCTGGGCGAGCCGCCGCATACAGGACCGACGGCGCAGTCGATTATCGCGAAGGTGATCACGGACGAGCCGCGCAGGGTAACGAAGCTGCGCAAGACCGTGCCAGGACATGTCGAGTACGCGGTACACCGGACGCTGGCGAAGCTGCCGGCGGATCGCGACTCCCGCCGAGGGCGACGGGTGGACGCGCTTCGCGGTGCGGCAGAGATGGCTGCGCTGGGCGGTGCCGCTGAGCCTGGCTGTGCTCGCCGGTGCGGCGGCCTGGGGGTGGCTGCGCCCGACGCCGGAGCCGCGCCGAGCGCTGGCGCGCTTCGAGATAACCTTCCCGGCCCACGAGTCGTGGTCGGGTCAACGCCACGCGATCGCGGTGTCTCCTGACGGCTCGAACATCGCCTACGTCGGCGAGGGGACCGGCGGCCGGGGGCTCTTCCTCCGTCCCATCGATCAGGTCGAGGCTCAGTTTCTACCCGGCACCCAAGGCGCACAGAATCCGTTCTTTTCGCCGGACGGTCAGTGGGTCGGGTTCGCGCTGGTCAGCGGACTCAAGAAGGTCCCCGTGGCGGGCGGACCACCCGTGACCATTCTCGAGTACCCCGAGCCGCGGGGCGCGACCTGGGGCGACGATGACGTCATCCTATTCGGTTCGACCTCCGGACTGTGGCGCGTACCGGCGGAGGGCGGAGACGCGGTACACCTGACCGAGCTGAATGCAGACCGCGGCGAGCTATTACACAGCCGGCCCGAGCTGTTGCCCGGGGGCCGCGCCGTGCTCTTCACAATCGGGACCGGCGACCTCGAGGAAATGCAGGTCGCTGCACTCTCGCTGGAGACCGGCGAGCTGAAGCACCTGTTCCGCGGGATGGCACCTCGCTACTGCGAGACCGGGCACGTGGTGTACGGGCGTCCGGACGGGGTGCTGATGGGCGTACCGTTCGACGCCGCGCGGTTGCAGACCACGGGAGGCTCGGTGTCGCTCGTCGATGACATCATGGTCAGGCCGACCGGGACCATAGATTTCGCCGTTTCCCGCAAGGGAGCGCTCGTGTATCAGAGGGGGACATCGGCGGCGCGGACCGTGGTATTGGTCGATCGGCGCGGGGCCGAAGTACTGTTGATCGAGGGACTGGACCTCTATTTTAGCCCACGTTTTTCGCCGGACGGCACGCGCCTGGCCGTCGGCATCGGCGTACCACCCACCCGCCAGATATGGATCTACGAGATGGCGGAAGGGACGATGGTGCCGCTCACCTTCGAGGGACACAACTACTATCCCGTATGGACTCCGGACGGCGAGCGGGTGACGTTCGCGTCGGAGACGCCTAACTCGGTCGACATTGCGTGGATACGATCGGACGGAAGCGGTGCCTCCGAGCAGCTCCTGGCCAACGGCCGCTGGAACTATCCCGAGTCATGGTCACCCGACGGGCGACACCTCCTTTACAGAGATCAGGATCCCAACGTCCAGAGGGATGTCTGGGTCCTGACGCACGACGGCGCGAGCGCTCCGCGGCCCTTCTTCCAGCTACCGTCCCAGGAAGAATCTCCAGAAGTATCGCCCGACGGCCGCTGGCTCGCCTACGCGTCCGACCTGTCGGGCCGCTACGAGGTCTACGTGAACGGCTTCCCCGAGCCCGGCAGGAGACGACAGGTCTCACTAGATGGCGGCACCGAGCCCGTCTGGTCACGCGACGGGAGCGAGCTGTTCTATCGGAGCGGAGATGCGTTGGTGGCGGCGGCGGTCGAAACGACGCCCGACTTCAGGGTGCTGACCCGGGAGGTGTTGTTCGAGGGACCGTACTCACTGTGGCCCTATCACAGTAATTACGACGTCCTCCCCAACGGCCAAAGGTTTGTCATGATCAAGCCGGTCGAGGATGAATCGGCGCGCCTGGTGGTCGTGCTGAACTGGTTCGAGGAGCTGCGGCGATTGACGGAGGGTGCGTCGTAGACTCGAGGCCGTCTCGCGAACCGAAACGCCAAGCCCGGAGGATATCCTCCGGGCTTTTTCCGTGACGGAATCTGACGCTTGCGAAGCAGATATTGTAGTCTAAGCTCGCCCTCGGCCTGACGTCAAGTCGGTACGTCGACGGCTCGATTGTATGGGGCGTGCCCCCGGTGGGATTCGAACCCACATGACCTTTCGGTCACCTGCTTCGCAAACAGGCGCGTCTGCCGATTCCGCCACGGGGGCACCTTGGCTACAGGGTGACGAAATCGGCAGTTCCTCGCGCCAGTGCTACGCGGCCCTGCAGACCACTAGCACGTTAGCGCGAACGCCTCAACGAATTGTCAACTACCCACCGTTCCTCTGCGTCGTGACGGTGGGCGTCTCCGGCTGCGGCCGGGCCTGGTAGTACTCGAACAGGCGCCGGTGCTTGTTGTTGGTGTCAACCGGGATCCCGTTGATGAACACGTACTCGACCTGCGTCTGGTACTCGAGCGGATCGCCGTCGGTGATCATCAGGTTACCCAGCTTGCCGGTCTCGATCGTGCCCAGGCGGTCGGCGACGCCGAATATCTCGGCGGTGTTGATCGTCACCGCCCGCAGCGCTTCCTCGTACGGCAGCCCGAACGGAACGGCGTTGGCCGCTTCGTAGGGCAGCGTGCGCGAGTCGGCGGAGTTGAAGGTACCGAAGCAGATCTTCACGCCCGCTTCGTACAGCTCGCCGGCCAGCGAGAACGGGTAGTGGTACGGGTCGTCCTCGTTCGCCGGTAGCGACTGGGTGGGTCCGAGAATGACGGGGATTCCCTTCTCGGCCAGGAGGTCCGTCACCTTCCGGGCATCGCGTGCCCCGGCGAGTATGACTCGCAGGTCGTAGCGTTCGGCGAACTCGATGGCGCTCTCGATGCCCCGCTTGTCGTTGACGCCGATGACGGTCGGCAGCTCACCGCCCAGCGTGCGGGCGAGGTTCTCGAGCTGCAAGTCGCGATCGAACCTGGTGGGATCGCCGTTCTCGTCGGCCTGCTTGTAGTGCTGCGCCGCCTGGAACCAGCTTTCCAGCTCCTGGATGCGCTCGTCGTACTCGCGCTTCGCCTCGTTGTACGGCCGCTCGATCCGTTGGAAGGTGGCGAAGTCGAAGCTCCGGGTCTGGATCGTCGGCCAATTGATCATCATCCCGAACGACGGGTTGATCACCATCTCCTCGACCGTGTAGCCGTCGAGATGGATGAGCGCCGCCTGGCCGGGGATCCCGGCGCCGCCGCCCCGGCCACCGCCCGGCGCCGAGAGCGCATGAGTTACCCCGTTGGCCCGGGCCACCGGGATGTGCTCACTGGGTGGGTAGATCGCGTCGTAGGCACGCAGGTGCGGGTTCCAGCTACCGAGGTCGCCCACGTCCGAGGTCGCCGCGACCGCTCCGACCTCGGTGAGACCCAACCGGCTGTAAGCGTCCACCATCCCGGGGTAGACCTCGAGGCCCGCCGCGTCGATGACCGACGCACCGGCCGGGACGGCGACAGGGTGTGGATCGTGGCGCCCTGGATCACGTAGGTCGGCGCCGGCTCGACCCGTGGGTCGTGCTGGGCGAATGCCGTCGGCGCCGCTACGAGCCCGATGACGATGGCGACGACGCCGCTGATCATCATCCTTCTTTCTTGTATAAACACTTTCTTACTCCTCCGTTCGCAATTTCCAATTACCGGCTACCGACTACCGTCCACCGACCACCGATTCCAGCGCTTCCTTCTCGGCGGAGATCATCTCCTGCCGCTCGGCATCACGCTCGACGTCGAAGACGATGCGACCGTCGACGATCGTGGTCAGCGTCTTGGCGTACGCGGACAGCGGGTAGTTCTCCCAGATCACCAGGTCGGCGTCCTTACCTACCTCGATGGAGCCCACCCGGTCGTCGATCCCGAGCTGGATCGCCGCGTTGAGTGTGACCAGCGCCAGCGCCTCGTTCTCCGACATGCCGCCCCACTTCATCGTCTTGGCAGCCTCCTGGTTCAGGTGGCGGGCCTCCTCGTCGCTGTCGGAGTTGATGGAGACGAGGACACCGCGCTGCGCGAGTAGCGCGGAGTTGTAGGGAATCGCGTCGTAGGCCTCCATCTTATAGGCCCACCAGTCGGAGAAGGTGGAGACGCCGAAGCCGCTGGCGGCGATCTCGTCGGCCAGCTTATAGGCCTCGAGCCCGTGAATGAAGACGGGGATCGTGAAGCCGAACTCCTGGGCGAGGCGGAGCATCGCCAGCGTCTCGTCGGCCCGATAGGCGTGGCAGTGGACGACGCGCGTCCCCTCCAGCACCTCGACCAGCGGCTCGAGCTTGAGGTCGCGGGCCGGCGGCACGGCGTTCCGGTCGCGGCTGCTCTCGTACTCGTCCCAGGCCCGCTTGTACTCCCGGGCGTCGACGAACGCCTGACGAATCACGTCCATCGTGCCCATGCGCGACGACGGGTAGCGCCGTTCCTGGCCCGGCATCACCGACGAGTTCGAGCGCTTCACGTTCTCGCCGAGCGCGAACTTGATGGTCGGTAGCGCGCCCTGGAAGATGAGACCTTCGGCATCCTCGCCCCAGCGATGCTTGATGGTGGCGTTCTGGCCGCCGATCGGGTTGGCGCTGCCGTGCAAGACGTGAGACGTCGTCACACCGCCCGCCGCCTCTCTATATATGTTGATGTCGGAAGGGTCGATGACGTCCTCGATGCGGACCATCGACGAAACGGCGATACTCCCCTCGTTCGTCGCATCGGAAGCGACGTGGGCGTGTGCGTCGATGACGCCCGGCGTCACGTACTTGCCCGACGCATCGATCACTGTTGCGCCGCGCGGGACGCTGACGTCGGTCCCCACGGCGGCGACCCGTCCGTCACGAAGGACGACCGAGGCGTTCTCGATCGTGCCGTTGCTGACGGTCATGACGGTGGCGTTCTGGATCACCAGGGTGGGCGGCGGCGCGTCCCAATCGATCGTCGCCATGGCGCCGGCGGCGGGAGCGAAGTCGGCGGCCGCCTCAACAGGCTCGGGACGCTCGCCGGCCGGTGCGGCCGCTTCTTCCTGCGCCGGTTCGGCGGCGGCGACCAGGGCGCCGGCCGCCTTGGTACCGGTGAACTCCTGTGAGAAGCGGCCCATGGAGACGTTACCCTCCATCTCGTCGCCTTCGAGCGTGCCGCTGTAAACGGCTTCCATCGAGCGGCCGCCCATCAACATGGCGACGGTCAAGCTGAAGCTGTTACCGCTCACCCAACCCTCGCTGATGCTCCCCTCGCCGCGCGCGCTGGCGACGGAGCCGGAGAGGGTCCCGTCCTCGACCATGGTGAGCTCGGCCGTGGACTCCTGGGTCCCGCGTGGCGACTCGACGGTGAGCGTCCAGGTGCCGGTGAGGTCGACGGTGGGCGCCTCGGTCGGCTTCTCCGCTTCGGGCTTTTCGAACTTGCGGCCGTCGACGAAGACGACCTTGACCTTCGATTCCTCGTCGAAGATGTCGCCGTCGGTCACCGTCAGGTTGGCGATCTTACCGCGCTCGACGCTCCCCAGCCGGTCGGCGACGCCGTAGATCTCGGCGGCCCCGAGCGTGAGTGCCCTGAGGGCCGCGTCGTGCGGCAGCCCCGCGTCGACGGCCGTGCGGACGTTCTCCAGCACGTCACGCGGCGATGCGACGCCGCCCGAGTAGAAGGCGAAGGCGACGCCGGCCTCGTGGAGCGCGTTCGGGGTCGACGGCGCCCAGGCCCGCGTGCGGAGCGAGGCGAGCGATTCCTCGGCCTCGGGGTCCGCATCGCGCGTCCGTTCCGGCCACTTGAGGTTCACCAGGACCGGTACCCCGGCCGCGGCCAGCTCATCGGCGACGTCGTAGCCGTGCTGCGCGCCGTAGACCACCGTCCGCACGCCGAGCTCGGAGCCCAGGGTCAGCGCCCGCAGGATCTCGCGCGGCTCGTCACCAGGGATGAGGACCGGCCAGCGCTCGGCGACCGCCCGGCCCAGCGGCTCGAGCGTCGGGTCGTAGACCGGCCGGTCGAGCCCGGCGGGCCGCGCCTGGTCGGCTGCACTGGCGCGGGCGTGATGGGCGGCATCCATGAACAGCTGCTTATGGTAGGCGATCACGGCGAACAGCGAGCCGGGGTAGCCCCGGGTCCCGCGCGGCGCCCCGAGGTTGAGCCGCAGCGCCGCGGGGGTGCGGACGACCAGCTCCACCGGCAGCCCGGCACCCAAGCTCACCACGGCACCCTGGCCCGTCACGAACCCGTCGGAATGGATCGTCATGACGGTTGTGAAACCGCC
>JBDHKT010000236.1:0-4212 GCA_039586255.1 Gemmatimonadota bacterium
CGGCGGTGCTCGCCGGCCACTGGCCGACGCCCTGCGACTGGTACGACTCCGGCTGCCCCTCCGACGGCACCTCCACCTATTACCAAAACTGGTACGGCGGTGGTATCGAGAACTTCCCGCGCTTCCTCGAGCGCTGGAGGGGCGCGACCAACTCCGACATGATCATCTGCCGTTACCGGGGCGCCCTGGTCAGCCCGTTCACCAGCCAGAAGACGACTGGGACCTGGAACGGGTCCTACTACCAACCGCCTCAGCGCGAGTGGTCGTTCGATACCGACTTCCGCGACCCGCGGCTCCTGCCGCCGGGGACCCCGAACGTCGGCTACGTGCTGCGCACCGCGATGCGGGAAGCCTTCTAGGCTGTCCTGTTCCGGGGGTCGGAGCCGGGGGACCGCTCGCTCCGGTCGACCCGGCACTCGAGTGGGTGGCTGGCCGCGAGCGCGAGGCGCAGTCCACCGGGGGTCTTGGCCGGCGGATCCGAGCCGGGTCGCTAAAACCAACTCCGCTCGGTGGTCCCCCAGCTCCTCCCGGCCCCGTTCGAGGCGGCGCAGAGAGAGGCTGGGAGCGGGTCGTCGAGCGAAGCTGGTTTTGGCGACCCCGCGGTCACGGCGGCAGGCGTGAGCGCGGGGGAGGCCGGAGCGAGACGACCGCTCCCAGCCGCTCGCCGGGGTGGCCCCTTCGCACGTCGATACCAGGTAATCGCAACCATTTCCCAACCGGTGCTTTAGCAGAGGCTCTCTGGTCCAAGTCTTGCCCTGCCCATGGGGTGGAGGGCCGCTGGGTCAACCAGCCAGCGGTCCGGAGCTTGGTTTTCTCCCTAACGTCTTCCCGCCGTTCGGGGCTGCCCGCTGCAATCGAACAGACGTCTTGCCGTGGCCGGTGCACTCCTAGGCGTGCCATGGTCGGTCACAATGACCGAACCGGGCCCGGACGTGGTGTAGGCCGGCTCTGCTTAGGGAAGGTAGGATGGCGCGAGACAGGCGCGGCTACACGCTCATCGAGATGGTCGTTGTCATGGTCATGCTGGCCGTGGTGGTGGCGGTGGCAGTGCCGCGTGGTCTGAAGACGAGCCCTCAGCTGCAGGTCGACGTGGCTGCCCGGGGTCTGACGCGCGACCTGGAGAATGTGCGTATGCGGGCCATCGCCGCGAAGCGGCGGGTGCGGGTCAGCTTCATGGAGGGTGAGGGCTTCTACACCGCGTATCTGGACATCACTCCGGGACGGACCGGTGCGATCGAGGGTAACGATGAGGAAGTTCGCGAGAGCAGACTCGTGACCCGCGGATCGAACGGCGGTGTCCCGGGTGTGGAGCTACCCAGGGGTGTGGTCTTCGGGTTCGGCGATGCGACTGCGGGACCATTCGGCGGACCGGCGAGCGATCCGATAGCACTGGAGGGCGACCGGGTCGAGTTCGATAGCCGTGGAATGATCGTGCCCGCCGGCACCGGTGGCGTGATCTTTCTCACCCACGAAGACGATCCTTCGGCGGTGGCGGCCGTGTCGATCAGCGGGGCGGGTGCCTTTCGCGCCTGGAGGTATCGGGGCGGAGGGTGGTCGGAATGAGGAGGTGGAGGACCCTGGCTGGTGAGAGCGGCTACGGGATGGTCTCCCTACTGGTGGCCATCGTGCTCCTCTCGGCCGGTGTAGTAGTGCTGTCGAGCTCCAGTGTCTTCTTGACCTCGCTGAGGAACGAAGCGTCGGTTCGATCGGTGGCAGCGTCCCTTGCCCTGGGCTACATGGAGGAAATCAAGACCCGTGACCGGGCGACGCTTGCGTCCGAGGACCCGGTGACGATCAACGAGAAGGGCGAGCTGGATGAAGGCGGTGATTTCCTCCGCGTCGTGGACGTCGAGCCCGATACGAGCGTTGTGGAATCGGTGCGCGTGAAGGTAAAGGTGGGCTATCCGGGCCCTCTGGGGCGGACCCGGGTTGTGGAAGTGGTGACGATCATCTACGTGGGGGATTGACGTTGCGTTCACCGGCGGATGCAGGTTCAGGGTCGAAGCGCGTGGCGCGAGCAGGCTTCACACTCGTGGAGCTGATCATCGCGTTGACGCTCGGCACGATCGTCGTGGGTGCAGCGGTGAACTACTTGATCCGCGAGCTGCGCACGCTGCAAAGCAACGACGTGCGAGACGTGGTGGCGCGGACTGGTCGCTACGTTGGGATCTCGCTACGGCACGATCTGCAGCGCGCCGGCATCGGGATCGAGACCACCGCGTCGTTCGGAACCGTCGACGTCTGGTCCGGCACCGTCGGTGACACTCTGGTGATCTTGAACGTGCCCTACATGCCCGATCCGGCGTCGCCCCATTCCATCGTTCCGCCGCCGGGGGATGAGAACCCGCTGCCGCCGGGCAGCACCTGCGGGCCGCAGTGCATGGAGGTGGTGAGGGCGCCGGACGTTCCCCTCGACCTCGAGGTCGGGGACCTGGCGCGCCTACAGATCCCGGGAGAGCGACGACTCGTACTCATCGGAGGTACGAGCGAAGTGAGCGACACCTCCGCCGAGCTGGAGTTCACCGACGCGTCGACGATTATGCGGCGACCCGCCGGCATCGAGGGGCTGAGCCTCGATCGTTTTGCGACTTTCGTCCAGGAGCTGGAGGCAACGGTCTACTATCTCGATGAGGGCGACCGGCTGATGCGGGCCGTGGCGCTGAACTTGGACGGCTCCCCCCAGGGCCAGGTTTTGGCCTACGGGGTCGAGGACTTCGATGTGAAGCTGGTCTTTGCCGACGGCGACGTGCTCGAGCAGGCGAACCCGGTCGACGCCGATGACAGCAACGACTACGACGACATCGTCGCAGTGAGGATTCAGGTCACGGCGAAGTCCGATCGGGTGCACCCGCTCGTCAACAACGGCGAGCTGTTACGCAAGACCTTCGAGTGGATGGTCGCCCCGCGGAACCTGCGTTACGAGAAAGACCGCTTGTAGATCCCGCCGTGCCGTTACGAACACGACACGAGTGAGAGCGTGAAAGACATGAGGCTATTGAAGACGATCCGATCGCGAGCCGGCAGCCGCTCCGGTCTTGCTCTGGTGACGACGATCATTGTGCTCGCCGTCGTGGGGATGATCGTGGCCGCGATGGCTACCGCCGTGATGTCCTCGGTCCGGGCGGCGGCCATGGAATACCACGAGGGACGGGCCTTCTTTGCTGCCGAGGCCGGCGGCGAAGCTGCGTTGGCACAGCTCAAGCTCGCCTTGCAGGACGGATTTCTGGCCGATGATGAGCTGACCGATATGGTGCCGCCCGTGCTGGAGGGCTTTGCCTTCGATAGCTTCGCGGCCGCCAGGGTCGGCGCGCCGGTGATCGAGACGATAACCGATGGGCCGTACGAGGGGCTGTACGCCTTGACCCAGAACGTCCAGATCGTCTCGTTGGTCTCGGACCCCAGCGGCACGACCTCGGGCGTGGTCCTGGATGCGAAGGCCCAGGCGATCCCGATCTTCCAGTTCGGCGTCTTCTTCGAGGAAGATCTCGAGGCGACCAACGGGCCGCCGATGGATTTCGTCGGGCGCGTCCATTCCAACGGCAACATCTACCTCAGCTCGGCCAACGCGTGGTACATGGACATGATCACAACGCCGAGCAGGGTGTTCCACGACCGCAAGGACTTCCATAACGTCCTCGATGGTGTCTACATCTTCAATCCGGTGACGCTGGACAGCGTCCCGTTCGACTTCGACAGCCGCACGATCCCAGGGGCCGAAGCGTTCAAGGCGCAGAGCGAGTTGCAGTTCGCCGGCCGGCTGAAGACGGACGCCTTCGACGTCGATTCGCTGAATCTGCCGCTGCCCGACGCCGTGCCGCCCTACGAGCTGATCGGGCCGCGGGAAATCGACGATGGCCCTGCGGAGATGTCGGTGAAATTCGCCTGGAGCGCCGACACGTATTTGATCGTCGATCTGCGGACCTTGAAGAACAGGTATGGCGTCTGCGGTGGAAACGAGGATGGTGACGAGGACGAAGGCTGGTCCGGCGCCGTCAAGTGGTGGCCCGACATCACCGTGTACCGCGACGGCCAGATCGTACCCAGCAAGGAGGCGCTCTGCGACATCGTGACGTGGGAGTGGTCGGCCTTCTACGACGGCCGCGAGGAGGAGTTGAAAGACGTTCTGACCATCGATATCAAGAAGCTGGATGATTGGGTCGGTAACGACGAGGACCGCGTTGCCGAGATCGTATACGTGGAGTTCAAGCTGCC
>JBDHKT010000006.1:0-16859 GCA_039586255.1 Gemmatimonadota bacterium
GAAGTAGTTGTGTGCGATGTTGATCGGGATCGCGATCGTCAGACCGCTCGCCGTCGTGATCAGAGCGACCTTAATACCACCTGCGACCGTCGTCGCCTCCACCTCGCCGGCAAGCTCGATCGCTTGGAACGCCTGGATCATCCCGATCACCGTCCCCAAGAACCCGGTGAGCGGCGCGACATTCGCCAGCGTCGCCAGCCAGACCAGGCCACGCTCCAGCGAGGCGAGCTCGATCAGACCGGCGTTCTCGATCGCCTTCATGACCCGGTCGGTGCCCTCCTGGTGCCGCCGCAGCCCCGCCAGCAGGATCGCCGCCGCAGGGGCCTTGGACTCCTGGCACTGGCGTATCGCTTCCTGGATCCGGTGCTCGGCCAGGAACTGGTCCGTCTCCGCCAGGATCTTGCGCGTCCGTGCGCCCTTGATCTGCAGGTCGATGAACTTCCAGACGATGATGATGACGCCGGCAATCGCGAAGAAGGCCAGCGGGTACATCATGAACCCGCCGTCCCTGAACGTCTGCACCAGGTCTAGTCTCTGGCCCTGTCCCAGGGCCTGGACCGCCATGAGTGTGGACAGCATGACTCCGCCCAACTTGAACCTCCTAAGCTTACAGCGGCTATGGATATGCCACTGCAGATATGATTAGGCCATACGGTCGGGGAAAATGCGGAGGCTAAGCTAGACGGGGGGTCACGGGGTTGTCAAGACTTCTGGGTGGGAATCGGGGAATCGGGGATTCCGGGATTCCGGGATTCCGGAACTCGGGAATTGGCGAAGGCGAATTAGAATCCGAGGCATCCGAGGCATCCGTGGAATCCGGGAATCCGGGAATCCGGAAATCCCCACGTCCCCGATACCACGGATTCCACGGATTGCCGGCGTTCCAGTTCCCAATCCCCGAATCCCGGAATCCCCGATTCCCCCATTCCCTAACTCTTGTAGTGACACGCCGCGCCGCCCTCCAGGTCGGGCGCCACGCTGCGGCACCGATCGTCCCTAGCCGGGTGCGGGCAGCGAGGGTGGAAGGGGCAGCCGGGAGGAGGGTCGGCCGGGTTCCCGACTTCGCCCGACAGCACGATGCGCTCGGACCGCCCTCCCGCATCCACCGCCGGCACTGCCGAGAGCAGGGCCCGGGTGTAAGGGTGGAGCGGGCTCTCGAACAGTGACTCGCAAGCGCCCAGCTCCACTACTCTGCCCAGATACATCACCGCTACCCGGTCCGCGATATGACGGACCACCGATAGGTCGTGGGTGATGAACAGGTAAGTCAGCCGGAAACGCTCGCGCAGATCGGCCAGAAGGTTAAGGACCTGGGCCTGCACCGAGACGTCCAGAGCCGAGACGGGCTCGTCGGCGACGACGAACTCCGGCTCCACCGCCAGTGCCCGCGCGATCCCGATCCTCTGGCGTTGGCCACCCGAAAACTCGTGAGGATATTTGCCCGCGTCGTCGGAATGCAGTCCAACTGCTTCCAGTAGCTCGGCGATGCGCCGCCCCGCGTCCCGGCCCCGGGCGAGCCCGTGCGCGTGAAGCGCCTCCCGAAGCATTCCGCCCGCGGTCATGCGGGGGTTCAGCGAGCCGTACGGATCCTGGAAGATGATCTGCGCCCGTCGGCGGAAACCCATGAGCCCCGCTCGATCGAGCGCTGCCGTGTCCTGGCCGTCGAAGGTCACGCGCCCTGCGGTGGGCTTCAGCAGGCGCAGGATCAACCGCGCCGTCGTGCTCTTGCCGCAGCCCGACTCGCCGACCAGGGCTACCGTTTCGCCGCGCCGGACCTCGAGCGACACGCCGTCCACCGCGCGCAGCTGTCCCCGCGCTCGGCCCAGGATACCCGACCTGATCGGGAAATGCTTCACCAGGTCCTGCACCTCGACCAGCGGCGAATCGGTCCGATCGTTCATCGCCCCGCTTCCCCGGGTCCGTTGCGCCGCCCAGGCTCCTCCTCCAACCAGCAGCGGTTCGTACCGTCCTCTCCCAGCAACCGTGGGGCCTCTTCCCGGCAGCGCTCCCAGGCATGGGGGCAGCGCGGGTGAAACCGGCAGCCTGGCGGCCAGCGCTTGGCGCTGGGCACGCTCCCGGCGATCGTTGCCAGGCGTGGGGCCCTGCCGGTCACCCAGGGGATGGAGCGTAGCAGCCCTTCCGTGTAAGGGTGACGGGGCCGGCTGAAGATTGTGTCCGTGGCGCCCTGCTCCACGATCTGCCCGGCGTACATCACGATCACCTGGTCGGCGATCTGGGCGACGACACCCAGGTCGTGGCTGACGAATACGATAGCCATCCCCAGTCGTTCCTGAAGGCCGGCCAGCAGATCGAGGATCTCCGCCTGGATCGTCACATCGAGAGCGGTGGTCGGCTCGTCTGCGAGCAGCACGTCCGGGTCGCAGGCCAATGCCATGGCGATCATCGCTCGCTGCCGCATACCGCCGGAGAACTCGTGCGGGTAGTCGTCCAGCCGCCCCTCGGGATTTGGGATCCCTACCAGGCCCAGCATCTCCGCCGCCCGCTCACGCGCCTCGGCCCGGCCGACACCGCGGTGCAGCCGCACCGCTTCCGCGATCTGATCGCCGATCGTCCATACGGGGTTCAGGCTGGTCATCGGCTCCTGGAAGATCATCGAGATCTCGTTTCCCCGGACGCCCCGCATCTCCACCTCGGAGAGCCCCATCAGATCCCGGTCACCCAACCGAATCGACGAACCCGGCTCGACCCGGCCGGGCGCGTCGATGAGCCGCAGGATCGACAGGCAGGTGATCGACTTGCCACAGCCCGACTCGCCGACTATCCCCAGCGTCGCGCCGCGCTCCAGGCTGAAAGCGATGCCGTCCACCGCGCGCACCGGCCCGTCCGCCGCGTGGAAGTACGTTCGAAGGTCCTCGACCTGCAGGACGGGCGCGCTCACGCTTACATCCTCAGCCGCGGGTCTAGGGCGTCCCGCAGCCCGTCCCCGAGCAGGTTGAATGAGACGACGGTGAACACGATGGCCAGTCCGGGGAAGGTCGACACCCACCAGGCCTCCAGCAGAAACTCGCGGCCGTCGTTGATGATAGTGCCCCAGGAAGGCGTCGGCGGCTGCACGCTCAGGCCCAGGAACGACAGGCCCGCCTCGATCAAGATGATGTTGCCGAGTCCCAGCGTCGCCGCCACGATCACCGGTCCCATCACGTTCGGGATGATGTGACGCAGGATGATTCGCGGACTGCCGAGCCCCAGGGCCCGCGCCGCCTCGATGAACTCCCGCTCCCGCAGCGATAGCACCTCGCTTCTCACGATCCGCGCCGTCGACGGCCAGAGCGTCAGGCCGAGCACGATTACGACGACCAGAATCGACGGCTGGAAGAGCGCGATCACCGTGATCAGGAGCACCAGGCGCGGGAACGAGATCAACATATCGACGAAGCGCATTAGCACGGTGTCGACGGCGCCGCCGAAGTAGCCGCTCACAGCACCGACCAGCGTGCCCAGCGAGATCGAGATCGCCACGGCGATGAAGCCGATCGACAGGCTGATGCGTGCGCCGTAGAGGATGCGCGTGTAGACGTCGCGCCCGTATTTGTCGGTGCCCAGCAAGTGCTCCCCCGATGGGGCGAGGTGGCGCACGGAGAGGATGTCGTCGACGATCTCGGTCGGGTCGTACGACGTCAGGTAGGGCGCCAGTAACGTCACCAGGTAGAGCGCTACCATGAGATAGAGCCCGAGGACCGCCGGTCGGTTCTTCTTGAACTCGCGCCAGGCGATCGCCCAACCCGAAGCGACCCCGATCTCATCCTCCCCGCCACCGCGGCCCCAGACCGCGCTCACCCACCAGGCCGCCCCGAGGGTCCCGGCCAGCGTCAGCAACGCGATCCAGTGGTCGCCCCGCCCCGCCGTGAACGTCGCCAGCACCCGGTCGAAGCCGAAGGCGAGAACCGCCAGCATGCCGAGTCCGAGGGCCATCAGCGACAGCCCTGCCAGGCGCTGGCCCCGCAGCAGCTGTGGGAGACCGGGCAGCAGCGCGGCAGCGCCCAGGCCCTTTCCACTCCTGCTGCTCGCGCTACTCACGGCGGCCTCCCTCGTAGCGAATCCTCGGATCGACCGCGGCGTACAGTATGTCGGCGATCAGGTTGGCGATGACCACCATCACGGCGAAGACGAATGTCGTCGCCATCACCGTCGGGTAGTCGCGCTGCGTTATCGCGTCGTAAATCGCTCGCCCCATTCCCGGCCAGGCGAACACGACCTCCACCAGTACCGCGCCGCTGAACAGGAACGGTAGATACAGACCGAGCAGCGTGATGATGGGGAGTAGCGCGTTCTTCAAAGCGTGCTTGAGGATGACCTTGCGCTCCGGAAGCCCCTTCGCTCGCGCGGTCCGGATGTAGTCCTGACGGATCACCTCGAGCATCGAGCTGCGCATGTAACGGGCAACGCTCGCCGCCGATGATACGCCGAGGGCGATCGACGGTAGGACGAGATGATGCAGCCGATCCGTGAACTTCCCCCAGCTGCCGAGCATCTCGTAGTTCACGCTGTCCATGCCCGACGCCGGGAACTTGAGCGCCTCGGGCCACCACTCGACCCAGTGGACCTTGTACGCGAAGATCATTATCAACATCAGGCCCAGCCAAAAGCTCGGCATCGAGTAGATGAACAGAGCGCCCAGCGTCAGGGTGTGATCGAGGGCCGAGTGCTGGCGGACCGCCTGGATGATGCCGAGCCCGATCCCGATGGCGAAGATTAGCAGCAGCGACGTGCCGCTCAGCAGGAGCGTGTTGGGGATGCGCTCGGCCAGGATAGACGCGATCGGACGGTTCTGCGCTACGCTGACCCCGAAGTCGCCCGACAGGAAGTTCTTGAGCCAGCGCACGTACTGGACGTGGACCGGTTGGTCCAGCCCGTAGTTCTCGCGCATCTGCTCTAGCACCTCGGGCGACACGCTGGGGTGCATGTAGATCGCTATCGGGTCGCCCGGCGCGGCCTGCAGGATGATGAAGACCAGCGTAAGGATCCCTAGGACCAGCGGAATGGCTTGAAGCAGGCGACGGACGATGTAGGCGGTCATCGCGGCAACTCAGCGGCGCGAGATGTGCCCCGCGGGCCCTCGCGGCCTAGCGGCGATCGGCGGGCGCGATCCACCAGTCCTTCGCGTTGAAAAAATCACCCCGGATGTCCATCGCCACGTCTCGCACCCGCTCGCGCACACCATTCGCCCGCACATCGTAGTAGAGGAATGTGTACGGCTGCTCCCACTGCAGGATTTCCTGGTACTCGTGCCAGAGGGGTAGGGCGCGCGAGCGGTCCTCCATCATCGCCACCTGGTCGAGGATCTCATCGACCCGTGGGTTGCAGTAGGAAGCCCACTGGTACCAGCCGTCGAGCTGCGAGCAGGCGAAGAGTATTCGGTCGTCCAGGTTGAAGTCGGCGGCCCAGCCGATGACGAAGGCGTCGAACCGCCGTTCGGGGTCTATCATGTCGGCTTGGAGGCTCTGGGCCTCCTGGAACCGCAGGCTCACGTCCACCCCTACCTGGGCCAGGTCCGCCTGAACGAGCGTCAGGATCTGTTCCCGGGTCGGGCTTCCCTGGTTCGTCTTCAGCTCGAACGAGGCCTTGTAGACGTCGTGCTCCCGCACCCCGTCACCGTCCTGATCCAACCATCCGGCGGAGTCGAGCAGCGCCCGGGCGCGCTCGGGGTCGTGTGGGAGCGGCTCTATGTCGGCGTGGTACGCCCAGTGGAAGGGCGGCACCGGACCTTCCGCGACACGGCCGAGCCCCTCGCGCGCCACGTCCACGATCCGCTGCCGGTCGATGGCGAGCGTCAATGCGCGGCGCACCGTCGGGTCCTGAAAGAACGTTCGCCGGCCGTTCCAGTTGATGAACGCATAGTTGCGGTTCTCATACGTCAGCACTCGGGTATCCGGGCGGGCTTCGATCTCCGCGACCTGTGACGGCGCCACCACCAGGTATACGTCAACCTCGCCCGCCAGGAGCTCGGCCAGTCGCGTCGTCGGCTCCGGTATGTACCGATAGACCAGCCGATCCAGGTAGGGACGGCCGCCCAGCGACTCGGCGAAGTCCGGGTTCGCCTCGAACACCCAGCGGTCCCCGCTCCGGTGCTCCACGAAACGAAACGGCCCATTGCCCAACGGGCTCTCCGTACCGAACGGGTGGTGCCGCAGCTCCGCCGGCGCGACGTCGCCGAGGATGTGCATCGGCATCGGCGAGATCTTGCGCCAGGGATCCATGAACCCCGGGTGGCGGGTCAAGTGGAACGCTAGCGTGAACGAGTCCTGTACCACCGCGCTGTCATACAGCGCCAGCAGCGACGTCTGCGGGTATGATGTGCGCGGGTCTTTGATGCGATCGAAGGTGAACTTCACATCGTAAGCGCTTGTCCGCACACCGTCGTGCCACCTCACGTCGTCGCGAAGCTGGAAGGTGAGAACCAGGCTGCCGCTTCGCGTCGTTACCGTGTCCCAGCTCTCGGCCAGGTGGGGTGTCGGCACTAGGTTCTCATCGTAGCGAATCAACGGCGTAAACAAGACGAAGCTCTGCAACTCCTGCGAGGTCTCGTCCGTGCTCGCGAAGTGATTCATCGAGTTGATCTCGTTGAGCGACGCGACCACCGCCGTGCCGCCGTAGCGCAGCGAGTCGGGTACGGTCAGCGATTCAGCGCCCCGCTGCCGCTCACCGCAACCGGCGAGCAGCGCTACGAGCAGCGTTCCTGCGACCAGGTCTCTACCCATAACCTCAACTGCCCCTTTCGCTTACGTACTCGCGTCGCTGCGGCGGAATCCACCAGTCGGCTATCGTTACCAGCGTACCCCGGGCATCCATCTCGACGCCCCGGATACGGTCCGAGACGCTCGCCAGCTCGTCCAGCCACATGAGGAAGGTAAAGGGCTGCGCCTCCTGCAGGGCGAGCGAGAACTCGGACCAGAGGCGCTTGGCGGTCTCCGGGTCGGTCTCTGCCGTCGCGGCTTCGATCAGGCGGTCCACTTCCGGGTCTTTGAGGCCGCTGCGGTTGTAGCTGCCGGGTCGGTCGGCCTGCGAGGAATGGAAGAGTGCTGCGGGGTCGACGCGGAAGTTGTCGAGCACCCAGCTCTGAACCACGGCGTCGAACTCGCGGCCGCGATGGCGGGCCAGCAACGTCTGCCACTCCAGCATCCGCACTTCCACGTCGACGCCGATGCGTTCGAGCCGCGCCTGTGCGACCTGGGCGATGTCGACTCGAACCGGATTCTCCAGGTTCGTCATCAGCGTGAAACGTAACGGTGTGCCCGCTTCGTCTTCGCGCACGCCGTCGCCATCGCGATCGATCCAGCCGGCGACGGCCAGGGTATCGCCGGCGGCCGCCTGGTCGAAGGCCAGCGGTTCGATCGCCGTGAACATGGGGTGCCACGGCGCGATCGTCCCCGTCGCCGGCTGCCCGTAGCCGTACATCAGAACGTCGATCAGTTGTTGACGGTCGAGAGCGATCGTCAGTGCGCGCCGTACCCGAGGATCCTGCATCAGCGGTCGGCGCACGTTCCATCCGATATAGTAGTACTCGCGGAACGGGTAGCTCAGCAGGCGCACGCCCGGCGTGCGCTCGACCTGCTCGGCCTGGTGTGGAAACAGCGACCCGTTGACATCGATCCCGCCAGTCAGCGCCTCCGAGAGCAATGTCGCCGGCTCGCCGACAAAGCGGAAGATCACTCGGTCGAGGAGCGGCGGGCCGCCCAGCGACTCCGGGAAGTCGGGAACCCGGACCAGTGTTATGCTTTCCCCGGCCTCCCAGTCCACGAACCGGAAGGGGCCGCTGCCGACGGGCCGGCGGTTGAACGGCGCGCGGATCATCTCGGCCGGCGGTGTGTCCTCGAGCAGGTGTTTGGGCACGGGCGCCCACCAGAACCCGTCGAGTGGTCGTGCGTGAGGCCGTGTGAACGTGAAGCGAATCGTGAACGAGTCGATCACCTCTGCGGACTCGACGAGCTCGAGGTAGGCCGACGAGAGTACGGAAGCGGTCTCCGGATCTTTAGCGCGCCTGAACGTGAACTCGACATCGTACGCGGTCACCGGCTCGCCGTCGTGCCACCGCACATCGCGGGTCAGGTGGAAGGTCACCGCTTCCGGGTCCAGCTCCCAGCTCTCCGCCAGGTACGGCCGTGGCTCGAACGACTCGTCGTACTGAACCAACGGGGTGAAGAGCATGTAGTAGATCACCTCGTTGGTGTTCTGGTCGGTGTTCACCAGCGGGTTGAACCGACCCATCTCGGCGTTGAAGGCGATGATCGCGGTCCCGCCCACCGTGGCCTCGCCGGTGGCGACGTCCGCGCCGGGCCCCTCACCGCCACAGGCGACCGGCAGCGCGAGCAGCCCCCCGAGTACCGCGCGTCGCACGCCTAGAAGCGCCATGTCCACTCCGCGTCGGAGAAGCGGCGGCTATGATGTATCGTCCGACCTTTCTCCTCCTCGTCGATCACCGATTCGACGAGATGGATCCCGAGCAGCCGCTCGAACCCACTGGCCAGACAGTCGACCAGCTCGGCCCAGGTAGGCAGATGATCCAGGATCTCGTCCAGGGCGGCCGGCGGCTGCGAGGCGTCATCCTTCCACGCCACTTTGAGCAGCTGGACGGTCGGTGATTGGTCACCGGTCAGCAGCAGCGAGCCGTGCTGGAGAAGGATGCCGCTTTTTCGGAACTGCGCGCTGCCCACGAGCTTTCGCATTCCCGAGACGATGGCGCCCCCGTCGAGTTTCTCGAAGCAGGGGACGGTTGAGGGTCGCAGGCCCAGCCCGGGGTCCTCGACGATGTCGGTGGGTGCGCCGAGCAGGCGGAGCCCGGCCAGCAGGGCCCGGTGGACCAGGTCGTAGGTTCGCCGGGGCCCGCCCAATTGCCGGTCGCGGACGACGACAGAGTAGGTGACCTCATGATGGTGATAGACGGCGCGGCCGCCCGTCGGGCGCCGCACGAAATCGATGCCGCGCCGCTTCGCCTCCCCGATGTCGTAATAGTCCTTGGCCGGCTGGTTTCGCCCCAGGGAGATGCACGGCGGCCACCAGCGATAGAAACGCAGCGCCGGCGGGCCGCCCGCGCGCACCGACTCCATCAGCGCCACGTCGGTCGCCATGTTGCGCGCGCCGGTGTCGGCCGGAGTCTCAATCAGCCGCCAAACCGTGGGGGACGGCGGCGAGGGGTCGACGCCCTCCGGCCGCTCCCCGGCTCGTGCTGGCGGTTGGTGTTTGTTTGCGATACGGCTCGGCTCCTTGTAAGGGCCAGGCCTGGTGTCGTGCCGCGGGGGAGTGTTACAAGCCGGACGAAACGGCCCTTCAACCGGCCCGAAAGCGCACGTCAGGCTGTCGATTGGCTCGAGCCTCGTCGAGCCGCCTGACGGGCGTCGTGTAGGGTGCGCCTTTGACGAACTCCGGATCCTTTGCCGCCTCCTCGGCAATCTGCAACATAGCATCACAGAAGCGGTCAAGCTCCTGTTTCGTCTCCGTCTCGGTCGGCTCGCACATGATCGCTTCGGCGACGATGAGCGGGAAGTACACGGTCGGCGCGTGGATGCCGAAGTCAAGCAGTCGCTTGGCGACGTCGAGAGTTCGAATGCCGTGCTCCTTGAGGAAGGAACCCGAGAACACCGATTCGTGGAGCCCGCGCCCGTACGGTAATTCGTACGTGTCGCCCAACCGGGCCGAAACGTAGGCGTTGTTGAGCACTGCAGCCTTCGCGGTCTCGGCGATCCCCTCCTCGCCCAGCATACGCATGTACGTGTAAGCTCGAACCAGCACGCCGAAGTTGCCCCAGAACCCGTGAACCTTGCCGATGCTCGTCGGTCGCTCCCAATCGAGCGCGTACCTGTCGTCCTCGTTCCGCATTAGGATCGGCAACGGCAGGAAGGGAGCGAGGTGCTCCTTCACCGCGACGGGCCCGGCGCCCGGGCCGCCGCCGCCGTGCGGGGTCGAGAATGTCTTGTGAAGGTTGATGTGCACAATGTCGTAGCCCAGATCGCCGGGCCGCGTGACTCCCATCAACGCGTTGAGGTTCGCGCCGTCCATGTACAGCAGGCCGCCTGCGTCGTGCACCAGCTTGGCGATCGTCTCGATCTCGGACTCGAACTTGCCCAGCGTGTTCGGGTTCGTAAGCATCACGCCGGCGACATCGTCGCCCAGCGCCGCCTCCAGCGCCGCCGGATCCATCCGGCCCGCGGCGTTCGACTCGAGGGTGACTACCTCGTAGCCCGCCATGATCACCGTCGCCGGGTTCGTGCCGTGGGCGCTATCCGGGATGATGATCTTCTCGCGCGGGTCGCCCTTCGCCGTGTGGTAGGCCCGGAACAGCAGTGCGCCCACGAGTTCGCCCTGGGCGCCGGCGGCGGGTTGCAGGCTGATCGCGTCCATCCCGGCGACCTCGTTCAGCATCGCGCCGAGCTCCCACATGAGCTTCAGCGCGCCCTGGACCGCCGAGACCGGCTGGAAGGGGTGAAGATCCACAAGTCCGGGCAGCCGCGCCGTTATCTCGTTGACCTTCGGGTTGTACTTCATCGTGCACGACCCGAGCGGGTAGAATCCCCTGTCGACGTGATGGTTCTTGAGTGAGATGTCCGTGAAATGACGGACGACGTCGTGCTCGGGGACCTCGGGAAGCGCAGGCGGCGCCTTCCTGAGCGCCGAGGCGGGCAACAGCTCCTCGAGCGGCCGCGTCGGGACATCCGCGTCCGGCACAGCGGTGCCACGGCGCCCGGGTTGGGACAGCTCGAAGATCAGGGGCGAGGTCGTGTTACGCGGGTTCTTGTCGGTCATTGTATGTCCAGTATTCGTTAGTCAGTAGTCGGTAGTCGGTAGCCGGTTGGTCGGTGATGGACGCGTTGCCGGTCCCGGATCGACCGACCACCGGCCACTAGAAAGCATGACTCTGCCCAGGCTCCAGAATGGCTACACTTGCCCGCGAGCCGACCTGTTTCGCAAACGCGACCGGGTCCTGCTTGATCACGTCGAACGTGTTGTAATGCATCGGGATGACAGCCTTGGGCTCGATCATCTCCACCGCCCGCACCGCGTCTTCCGGCCCCATAGTGAAGTTGTCGCCGATGGGCAGGCAGGCGACGTCCACCTTACCCTTCAGCAGTTCCATGTCGGTGATGAGGGCGGTGTCGCCGGCGTGGTAGACGGTGCAGGCGTCCAGCGTGATCAGGAAGCCGCCGGGCACGGTGGTGTAACAGCCCGACTCGTCGCCTTCAACGGCGCCGCCGTGTAGGGCGGGCGTCATCTTGATGTATCCGACGGGGAAATGATAGCCGCCGCCGATGTGCAGCGGGTGCGCATTCTCGATCCCCTTCACCTGCTGGGCGAAGGCGACGATCTCGAAGGTCGAGATGACCAGAGCGCCGGTGTTCTTCGCTATCTCGAAGCCGTCTCCGATGTGATCGCCGTGACCGTGGGTGAAAAGCATGTAGTCGCACTTCCCCACAGCGTCCGGTCCGATGTCGGCCATCGGGTTGCCCGAGAGGAAGGGGTCGATCAGCAAGACCGTTCCGTCGTTGGCCACCAGCGTGAAGCAGGAATGACCGTGAAATGTGAGCTTCGGCATGTTACGCCTCCTTCAATACTTCCAGCAGTAGCTCCACGTCGTCCTTCGACCGTTTCTCGGTAAAAGCGATCAGCAGGCCGTCGGCTACATCGATATGAGGGAACCGGGAGAGCGCTACACCGGCCAGTACGCCGCGATCGGCGGCGCGCCGGATCAGTGCCCGGGCCGGTCCCTTGGTCTTCAGGGCGAACTCGCGGAAGAAAGCCGAATCCGGGAACATGGGCTCGAGTCCGGTCTCTCCGACGATTCGGTCGTATGCGTAGTGAGCGATCTGGGTGCTGGCCTCGGCGATCCTGCGCAACCCGTCGCGGCCGACCGTCGACAGATAGATCGTGGCCGCCAGCGCGCAGAGCCCCTGGTTCGTGCAGATGTTGCTCGTCGCCTTCTCGCGCCGGATGTGCTGCTCCCGCGTCTGCAGGGTGAGGACGAAGCCGCGCTTGCCCTCCACATCCTCGGTCACGCCGACGATACGGCCCGGCATCTGACGGATGTGCTTCTGGCGCGCCGCGAACAGACCCAACACCGGTCCCCCGTAGCTCAGCGGGATCCCCAGCGGCTGGCCCTCCGCCACGGCGATGTCGGCGCCGCCTTCGCCTGGGCTCTTGAGGATCGCCAGCGAGATCGGGTCGACCACGGCGATAAGCAGGGCACCGGCGTCGTGGGCGATCCTGGCTGCTGCCTCGAAGTCCTCTATAAGGCCGTAGAAGTTCGGGCTCTGTACGATGACGGCCGCGGTGCCGTCGTCCACGAGCTTCTCGAGCGCGTCCAGGTCGGTCACGCCGGATGCTGCGCGCGGCGCGATCTCCACCGGCATCTGCAGGCCGAGGTTGTATGTATCGAGCACCTGCCTGTAGTGCGGGTTCGCCGTGATCGAGAGAACTATCTTGTCGCGCTTCTTCTGAATCGACCGGGCCATCATGGCGGCCTCGGCCATCGCCGAGGCACCGTCGTACATCGACGCGTTGGCGACGTCGAGGCCCGTGAGCTCGCAGACCATGCTCTGGAACTCGTAGATCGACTGCAGCGTCCCCTGGCTCACCTCCGCCTGATATGGCGTGTACGCCGTGTAGAACTCGCTGCGCCGAATCAGATGATCGACTACGGCTGGTACGTAGTGGTCATAGTAACCGGCGCCGGCGAAGCAGATCAGCTGCCGGCTGTCTGCGCCGAGTCCCTGCAGGGCCCTCACCGCCTCCCATTCCGAGAGCGCGGGCGGCAGGTCGAGCTGCGCCTTGAGGCGAAGTTTCTCTGGTATGTCGGCGAACAGCTCATCCTCGGAGGATACGCCGATGGCGTGAAGCATCTCCTTACGGTCTGCTTCCGAATGCGGGATAAAGCTCATGATCTGGTCGCTATTTCGTTGATGTTGGCAGATGCCCCGGCTGAGCTAGTCGGAGATCAGCTTCTTGTACTTGTCCGGCGATAGAAGGCCGTCCAGCTCCGTTGGGTCGTTTACCCGCAGTCGGACCATCCAGCCGTCGCCGTACGGGTCGCGGTTGACCAGGGCCGGATCGTCGCCCAGCGCCTCGTTCACGGCCACGACCTCGCCGCCCGCCGGCGTGTAGAGCTCGGAGACGGCCTTGACCGCCTCGATCGTCCCGAACGCCTCCATCCTGGCGAACGAGCTGCCCAGCTCGGGGAGCTCCACGAACACGACATCGCTCAGCTCGCCCTGGGCCCAGTCCGTGATACCGACGACGATCTCGTCGTCGCCGACCTTCATCACG
This sequence comes from Gemmatimonadota bacterium, assembly GCA_039586255.1. Lineage (GTDB taxonomy): Bacteria > Gemmatimonadota > Gemmatimonadetes > Palauibacterales > KS3-K002. The sequence continues at coordinate 13,273 of JBDHKT010000006.1, forward strand.
TACTCATGCTCCTCGGTATAGAGCAGGTTATCGGGGACCTTTGACTCAGCCATGACTCCTCCGAATGTAAGAAAACGTGGTCGGGCGTCTAATAGTCGGCGCGTCACTATATTTGGCCGGTGACAGCCGCGTCAAGGCGCCTGCGGATTACGGCCCGCCGGCCGGGTAGCCGCGCCCGATCCGGAGGTGCAACGCTCAGAAATCCTTGCAGTTACGGAATCGGGTCCCTAGCTTGGCAGGGACGGCGTAGTTCGTCGATTCTCAGTGTGTGCCCTAGGCGCGAACCCTAAACGAAAGGAGGTGGTCCAGTGTCCGTTGAACTATCTGGCCAACCGGCACGGGCAAAGCGACTGCCTCGAGGCGGTATAGGCTAACTACCGGCCTTGTCCGGGGGTAGTAAAACCCGGCGGCGCCACGAGGCGTCGCGTCGGTTGAGCCAGACCCCAAGACCGGCCGTCAGGCATCTTGCTGACGGCCGGTTTCATTATTGGAGTGAATATCCAATATCTGTTGGGAATTCTCGAACCACGAGCAAAGGACCAGTGCAACAGGGGAGGTGGGGAGGTAGAGAAGTGCTTCCTCCTTCCCCACCTCCCCTGTTGTACTGGTCCCCGACTCGACATTCGAGCATTCCCAATGGCTTCGCTCGAATGGAAATTGAGATGTCTTGATCCGCTATTTCCCCGGCGGCGGCAGCGGCGGAAGCGTCTCCCCTCCCTCGCCCAGCCTGAACGCCCGATACGTGGGATAGGCGAACTCGATGGTCGGCTCTTCGGCGAAGCGGTGGAGGATCCCGGTGGACATGCGGTCGGTCGTCGAGCGGCGCTTCCTCACCAGCGTTAGGTTACGCAGGGTCAGCATCACACCCGAGTCGGCGATGGTGGTGTAGACGATCGGCGCGGTGGAGCCGAGCCGGAACGCATATTCGCTCTCGAGCTTGCGGAAGCCGGCTCTGAGGTCGGGCACGATCTCCTCATACAGCTCCGTCGCCACCTCCTGGATAATCTCGCGGGCCCGCTTCCAGTCGCTCTCGAATGTGACCAGCACTTGGATCTCCTGCCAGACCAGCGGGTTCACCGTCGCCGACGAGACGACGTTCTTGTTCAGGAAGACACTGTTCGGCACCGTGACGATGCGGCCGGTGGACTGCATCGCGTAGACCATCGGCTCGCCCACTTCGAGCAACGTGGTCTTGAGCAGGCCGATGTCGATGACGTCGCCGATTACGTTGTCGACCTGGATGCGACTGCCGACCTCGACGCCGCGACGCGAATTGACGTAGATCCAGCCGGCCAGGCTGCGCACGACATCGGCGAGGGCGATGGTGACGGCGGCGGCGATGAGGCCGAGGATCGTGCCGACGTCCGCCAGCGCCAGGCGCTCGGCGAACAGGATGACGCCCGCGCCGACCAGCGCGACCCAGAACCCGTAGGTGACGACCTTCCGCAGCTGATGGCGCTGGCCTATATCGTCTATGTGGGCGTCGATCCCGCGACGGATCAGGCGTGACAGGCCGTAGAGGGCGAGCCAGACGATGACGAAGATGGCGAGCTTCTCGAGAGCCCCGACGCTGGTGATCGCGGTCCAGACTCGCTCCAGGACCCCCCCCACCTGCGAGGCCTGCTCTTGCGCCTGCTGGATCGGCGTCTGCATGACAGTAATCCACATGACACAGGCAATATGCGCCACCGCGGCGGCGGCGCGCCACTGGTGAGCCGAGGTCGCCTCTTCAAGTCAAACCCTTGCTTTCCCCTCCCCGTGACCCTACTTGCGGGCGTAACGCTATCGCCATGCAAGAGAGAGAATACTCTGGATCCACGGCGGCTCCTGCGGGGAGCGCCGCGGCTGCCGCCGAGCCCACACGGCTGGGCCTGCTCGCGGCCTTCGCTGCGATCTACCTGATCTGGGGGTCGACCTACCTCGCCATCCGCTTCGCCATAGAGACCCTGCCGCCGTTCCTGATGACCGGGTTTCGCTTCCTGGCGGCCGGGCTCCTCCTGTACGGCTGGACGCGCCTGCGCGGCGCGCCGCGCCCTGCTCGCTCTCACTGGGCCGTGGCGGCGCTGGTCGGGACGGCGATGCTTGGCTTCGGTGTCGGCGGCGTCTCGTGGGCCGAGCTGCGTGTGCCGTCAGGCGCGGCGGCGCTGATCGTCGCCGTCGGCCCACTCTGGATGGTCCTGATCGACTGGCTGTTCTACGGCGGCGAGCGGCCCGACCTAAAGGTCCTGGTTGGGATCCTGCTGGGGTTCGCCGGCGTCGCGATTCTGATTGGGCCCGAGCAGCTGGCCGGCGCCGGTCGGATCGACCTTGCGGGCACAGGCGTGATCCTGATGGGAACGCTGGCCTGGTCGTTCGCCTCGCTCTATACGCGCAAAGGACATCTCCCCGATTCGCCAACCCAGGCGACGGGGATGGAGATGCTGACCGGCGGCGTCATTCTGCTGTTGGTGGGTACGGCTTTCGGAGAATGGCCGAGGCTGGATATCAGCGAAGTGTCGCTGCGCTCCGTGCTGGCGCTGGCGTATCTGACCGTGCTCGGGTCGATCATCGCGCTGAGCGCCTACCTGTGGCTGCTGAAGGTCTCGACTCCCGCCCGCGTTATCACCCACGCCTACGTCAACCCGGTCGTCGCCGTCTTCCTCGGTTGGGCGCTCGCCGCCGAGCCGCTGACCCCGCGCGTGCTCGTCGCCAGTGCCGTGATCATCGCGGGAGTGCTTGTGATTGTAACGCGGCGACAGGCGAAACGGGAACCGGCTGTGGAGATCGAGCACGGGTAGCGGGGAAAAAAACTTCGACATTCAACAGCCGACATTCGACTGCCGAGTGACGGCATCGGCGGCGCTGACGCGCCTTGTACTCTCAACGGCCGATCATCTACACACGACGTCCCTCCTTGGACGTCGGAAATCGGGCGTCGAACGTTGGTAGTCGAATAGTACATGGAACTCGGCTGTCGGCTGTCGAATGTCGAAATCAACTCCCCGGCAGCGTTTCATCTTCACGAACCCGCGGCGCAATCGAGATACCGCTGAACCCGTAGAGCATGGCGAACAAGAAACCGGTGTAATTCATCACCGCCCACGGCAGGTAGCTCAGCGTCGGGACGTCGAGGGTGGCGGCCATAAAGACACCGGCGGCCGACCACGGGATGAGCGGCACGATCACGGTCCCGCTGTCTTCGAGCGTCCGCGACAGGTTCTTCGCGGCCAGGTCCCGCTTGCGGTAGGCGGGTGCGAACAGCTCGCCCGGCAGCAGGATCGTCAGGTAGCTCGACCCGGTGATCAGCGCGGTGAAGATCGTCGAGCCGACCGTCGCTGCGATGAGTTGTCCCGTCGTGCGGGTCAGCCGCATCAAGTGCTCGAGTGCTACGTCCAGCAGGCCAGCTCGGTTGGCGATCCCGGCGAAAGAGAAGGCGGCGAAGACGATGAGCGTGACTTCCATCATTGGCCCCATGCCGCCACGCGAGAGCAGGCCGTCCACCGCGGGGTCGCCGGTGTCGGCGATGTAACCGCTCACCGCCGCCTCCGCCACGTCGTTTATCGACTCGCCTTGAAAGATGATCGCTATGACGCCGGCCAGCGCCGATG